>NZ_JBRBZA010000081.1:0-11354 GCF_053493975.1 Thermomicrobium sp. | reverse complement strand
GCCAGGGCGTCGCGGATGCGCGCTCGTCGTGTGGGTTCATGGAGTCGAGATGGCGAGTTCTTTCCCAGTGATGAATTCCAGGAGCGCAGGGGTGCCGTCCTCGACTGCTCGGAGGGCTCGCTGGATGGCCGGCACGATCTGCCCCGGTTCGGTCACGCGTTCGCCGTAGCCGCCCATCGCGCGGGCGAAGGCCGCGTAATCGCCGCTGATGTCGGTGGCGCGGTACTTCTCGGTGGCGACCGGCATGACGGGGATCTCGATGGCCATCGAGAAGTTGTTGAAGAGGATCGAGAGAATGGGGATACGCTCGCGCACGGCCGTTTCGAAATCCATCCCGGTCATGCCGATCGCGGCATCGCCCCAGACGTTGACACAGAGCATGTCGGGCCGGGCGAGCTTGGCGCCCATCGCCAGGCCGAGTCCATAGCCGAGCTGGGTCGACTTGCCCCAACCCAGGTAGGTGAGTGGTCGCTTGCTGACCCAGAAGGGCGAGAGCTGGTCACGCGGGCTCCCCGCATCGTGCGTGATGATCGTCCGCTCGGTCTCGAGCGTGTGCAGCAAGTCCCAGATGACCCGATACGGGGTGAGCGGCACCTCGTCCGAAGTGAGCTTCGGCATCCACTGGGCGAGCCACGCTTCACGGACGTGTCGGATTTGGGCGGCGACCTCCGGCAAGCGCCCACGCGGCTTGCCGCCCAGCCGTTCGCTGACCGCCTCGTAGAGCGCTGCGAGCGTGAGCTTGGCATCGCCGAGAAGTGCGTGGGAGATGGGGACATCCTTGTTGAGGTCGGCTGGGTCGAGGGTGGCCTGGATGATCGTCTTTCCCTCGTAGGGGATACGCACTCCGTAGTTGGTCTTGGTGAAGCTGCAGCCGATGCCGAAGATGACATCGGCTTCGCGCAAGAAGTGGGAAACGGTGGCGGGGTAGGCGCGGCCGCCGGCACCGAGCGCGAGCGGGTGATCCTCCGGGAAGGCACTCTTGCCCTGCAGACTCGTGCAGACCGGCGCTTCGAGGAGTTCCGCCAGCGCCCGGAGTTCTTCCCACGCCTGGGCATAGTGCACTCCCTGACCGGCATAGATGACGGGGCGCCGAGCAGCGACGAGCGCGGCGGCAACCTCATCGACTGTCACTGGATCGGGCGCGACCCGCACGCGGGGCGCCGGTCGGTAGTCGAGCACACCGGAGAATTCCTCCTGGACGAGATCGCGTGGCAGCTCGATCACGGCCGGGCGTGGCCGACCGTTCTTGAGCTGCGTCCAGGCTCGCCGCAAGGCGTTCGGGACCTCGCTGGGGAGCACGACTTGCTCGACCCATTTGGCGATCTCGCGGTAATTGAGGAGGGCGCTGAAGTTGGGTGGGAGGTTTTGGATCGGGCGCGGGTAGCCTTCAGGGAGGATGAGGACGGGGACGCTATCCGCATAGGCTTGTGCCACTGCACCGAAGGCGTTCTCGGTGCCCGGGCCATGCTGCATCGCGAAGACGCCGATGCGTTGACCGGAGGTGACGCGGCTCATGGCGTCAGCCATGTGAATACCGACGCGCTCTTGGCGGACGATCACGGTGCGGATATCGGCCCGCGCCGCTGCCTCCAGGACATCGTTCACTGGGTACCCGATGATGAGGTCGACTCCCTCGCGCTTGAGGATCTCGGCAACAACGTCCGCGACACGCACGCTACCCCCCTTAAGCTCCGTCGTCTTCCGGCCCCTTTACTCCATGGAGGGACGAGGCGAGTCCACGGCGAGAACAGCGATGCCGATCGGAGAGCAGCCAGGGCACGAACCATCTCTCGGCCATATCGTCCCTCGTCGCAGTCTAACATGGTCGCGTCACCGTGTCGGCAGGCACGTTCGATGGATCGATATGCGCACAGACGTCACACACCTGCAACGTCTCTAGGTGGCGAGGCAGGCACGCCAGGACTCGTTCCAGTGACGATGTCTGCTGTCCGATGGGATAATACTGGCCGACCGAAACTGTGTGACCGGAGCGTGCGCGGTGGAGCGACGACCTCGCCGCGAACGGGTTTTGGCTGCACTGATCATCCTCGTTCCGCCCCTCGCCGCCTTATCGCTCTTCATGCCCCGCTGGCGACGCGTTGCAGTGAGGGGGCTACTGGCCTGGGGGCACGCCGTCCTCGCTCTCGCCACCATCCTCTTCTTCGCCGCTGTCAACGCGCAACGACTCGACGAGGGTGACCGGTACGCCGACCTCGGCATGCTCTTCCTCTTCACCTGGGTCGTCAGCGCGCTCGTGATCCCGTTCGGGTTGGCGATCCGCCAGCTCATCGCTGGCGGCAGCGCGATCGCCGTCCCGCGTCCCTGGCAAATCGCGCTGCGCTTCCGCTCCGACGGCACGAGCGAGAGTCTCGTCATGCTGGTCGAACAGTGGCTCGGCGAGCAGCGCGGGGTTCGGGCTGTGGGCGGTGGCTGGATCGTGATCGAGCCGACGGTCGTCGATGAGCAGGCCAAATGGTCGTCGGTGCTCGTCGTCCGTGGAGCGCTCGCGCTGCGGCCGGACAACGACGGAAGGACGATGACCGCGCTCTACCGCGTGTATCCCCTGTCACGCTGGCCGCTCGCGCGGGAATTCTGGTCGCGCGCCGTTCGCCGCCAGGCGTTCCTGCTCGCCGAGCGGTGGAACGCGCGCGTCGAATCGATCGAGGCGCCGTCGCTGGTGCCGGAGATGGAGCGTGCGCTCGCGGAGGGTGTGCAGCTGGCCTGGGAGCTGGAGCGTCTGGACGTCCGGGGCGTCGACCTAGCAGTCACGGCGGTCGTCGCGCTCGTGACACTGGCCCTGGTGGTGATACTCGGACTGCCGCTCTTTCCGACCATGGATGGTGCACTCGTGGGTGTGGCTGGGTTGCTCGCCGCTGTTTTGAGCGCGGTGATCCTGAGCGCGGCCTGGCTCGCCTACCACGTGCGCGCGTCGCTCCACGCCTTCGCAACTGGGAGCGATCGACCATCGCGGATCTCGCTCGCCGCGTTCCTCCGGCGTTGCCCGCTGGTACTGCTTCTCGCCGTCGTCGGCGCGACTGTGTCCGTAGCCAGTTTCGGGTGGGCGACATCACCAAGAGCACCGGGGTGGGCACCGTTTGCGAGCATCGTACTCCTGGTGGTTCCGGTGGTCGTGGGGCTGTGGCTGGGTACCCGGCTGGCCGAGCAGTCGTCTCTCCTATGACCGGATGACCGTCTGGGGAATGCCTGGCACCGACCAGGTGTGTGCTGCACAACGAGAAGGAGGGACAGTGCGGCGTCGCGGAGCGCGATTCGCTATAGTAATCGGCAATACGTCCGCCACGGGTATGTCGAGTCAGCCGCGACGTGAGAAGGGAAGCGACGAATGGGTGCGACGAGCCGATTGCCGCAATCGCTACCAGTGACACCCGAGGCCCGACCGTGGCTCCGGCATTACGAGCCGGGTGTGCCGTGGACGATCGAGATGCCGGAAACGACGCTGCCAGAGTATCTCGCGCTCAATGCTGGGCGGTACCCGCGGCGGGAAGCGATCCGCTTCTTCGGGAAGGCGATCCACTATCGGGAACTGGACGAGGCGGTGAACCGCTTTGCCCAGGCGTTGATCCGGCTCGGCGTGGAACCGGGCGATCGCGTGGGGCTGGTGCTGCCCAACTGCCCGCAGATCGTCATCGGATATTACGGTGCGCTGCGAGCTGGGGCCGTCGTCGTACCGTGCAACCCGCTGTACGCCGAGCCGGAACTGGCCCATCAGCTGGCTGATGCGGGGGTCAAGGTCGTGCTTTGCCTGTCGCTCATGTTTCCGAAAGTGCAGGCGGTGCGCGATCGAGTACCGACGCTCGAGCATGTCGTGGTCACGAACATCAAGGAGTATCTGCCACCGCTGGCGCGAGTCGGCTTCACCTTGTTCCGCGAGCGCAAGGAAGGACACGAGGTGACGCTGCCGGAGGATGGGCGGACGCACTGGCTGCAGCCGCTCCTCCAGCAGGCGCCAGCGTCCATGCCGAGCGTGCGACGCGATCCGGACGATCTGGCCGTTCTCCAGTACACAGCCGGAACGACTGGTGTACCGAAGGGAGCGATGCTGACGCACCGGAACCTCGTCGCGGTGACGCTGCAGACCCATGCCTGGGCGCGCAACATCGAAGAACCGGACGGCAGCGACGTGGTCCTCGGGGTCATTCCGATCTTCCATATTTACGGTCAGACAGTGGTGATGAACTTTCCGATCGTGAGCGGTGGGTGCATGGTCTTGATCCCGCGTTTCGATCTCAAGGCGATCCTGGAAGCGATCGACCACGAGCGTCCGACCTTTTTCCCTGGGGTACCGACGATGTATGCCGTTCTGGCGAACGCTCCGAAGGTGGAGCAGTACAACTTGCGCTCCCTCAAGGCGTGTATCTCAGGGGCGGCTCCTCTGCCCGTACCGGTGCAGGAGCGATTCGAGCGGCTCACTGGTGCGCGACTGGTGGAGGGGTATGGGCTCTCCGAAGCACCGGTGACCCACTGCAACCCGATCCTGGGCGAGCGGCGGGCGGGGACGATCGGCCTACCGATCCCGAGTACGGAGGCGATCATCGTCGACTTGGAAACGGGAACCACCATGTTGCCGCCGGGTGAAGTGGGCGAGCTCGCGGTGCGTGGGCCACAGGTGATGCAGGGATATTGGCAGCGGCCGGACGAGACCGAGCGGGTCTTCCGCGGGAGCTGGTTCCTGACCGGCGACATCGCCCGGATGACAGAGGACGGCTACTTTCAGATCGTCGATCGCCGCAAGGACATGATCATCGTCGGTGGGCTCAAGGTGTTTCCGAGCGAGGTCGAGAAGGTGCTTCTCGAGCATCCGGCGGTGCAGGAGGCGGTCGTGGTGGGGATTCCCGATCCGTACCGTGGCGAGATGGTGAAAGCGTACGTCGTGCTCCGCGAGGGAGCGAGCGTCGAGCCGCGCGCGTTGCTCGCGTTCTGTCGCGAACGACTGGCGCCTCACCGGGTGCCGCGCGAGATCGAGATCCGGACGGAATTGCCCAAGAATCTGATCGGCAAAGTGCTCCGACGCAAGCTGATCGAGGAGGAGCTGGCGAAGCGGCAGGCGAGTGCACCGGAGACGGCGCCGGAGGTGTAAGCGATCACGAGCGAGCAGGCGTCGTTGCTGGCATGCGACGCCGGAGCAACCAGAGCAAGGCGGAGAGACCGATCAGGGCGGTCGCCAACGCGACGACCTGTGCCTGCTGGAGTCCCCAGAACCAGATCGCTTCTTGTCGCACGAAGCTGACGAGGAAGCGTCCGAGCCCGTAGAGGAACCAGTACAGGGCGAACAGCGATCCATCCGGTAGGCCACGGTGGCGCAAGCGCCACAGCACGGCGAGGACGAGGAAATTGATCACCATATCGTAGATCGGGTACGGGTGGGTCGGCACGCCCAAGAGGTCGCGCGGTAACAGCGCGTCCGGGTGCGTGTAGCGGACGGCGAAGGGGCAGTAGCCGAGCCCTTCCGCTGGCACGGCGGCAGCGACACCGGAGCAGACGAGACAGGTGCAGGGGCCGCCCCACGCATCGCCGTTGATGAGGCAGCCGAGGCGCCCGATCCCTTGGGCGAGCAGGAGGCCGGGCGCGACCGCATCGGCGACGGGTCCGATGGGAACCCGCTGGCGCCAGAGGAGGAATGCCGCGGTCAGCGTTCCCCCGATGATGCCGCCATAGACGGCGAGGCCGCCCTCGGTAATGGCGAGGATCCGCCATGGCTGGCTCACGTACTCGCTGAGATGGTCGAGGACGAAAAAGAGCCGTGCTCCGACGATGCCACCGAGGACAGTCAAGATGGCCACGAGGTCGAAGTTCGGGATGACGATCCCTTTCCGGGCGAGTTCGCGGGACGCGAGCCAGATGGCCGAGAGGATGGCGAGTGCGGTAAAGAGGCCGTGCCAGGTCAGGAGGAGCGGACCGACCTGGACGATGTTCGGATCCATCCCGATCGTGATCGTGCGCATCCCTCACTCCTTTCGGTGCTTTCCCAGCGGCGAGTGTAACAGGTGATACCCGGGGAGGGCATCAAGGCTCACCGGCGGCGAGCACGCGGAGCGAGCGCACGGCGATCCAGGGCTCGCTGCCGATCGGGGCCGGTTCATGGACGTTGCGCAGCTCGAGGGTCACGGGGAGGTCGTCCGGCAGTGGGTCGAAGCGCAGGATGATGGTCTGGCGCGACCAACTGGCGGAAGGGAAAGGATCCATTTTCTCCCAGACTATCCGGTCTTCCAGAGCGAGTTGGAGAAGCGGCCTCGGGGTTCCCCGATTTTGCCGCCCCTCCACCTCGATGAGGATCCGCTCGGTCCCGGATGGAATGACCAGCGAGACGCGGCTGGTTCGTGCAGGAAAGAGCAGCGCGGCGTTCGCGAGTTCGCGGGTGAAACTGGGCAAGGCCCCATCGCGGCTGGGAAGATAGGCTCCAGCGAGGTCGGTGGGCGCGAACTCGACCTCCGGTGCGCCAGCGAAGCGGCGGAGCTCGGGCGGGGTAGGCGGCACAACGGTGAATGATCGGATGAGCAGCGTGGACGGCTGCGGTGTAGGAACCGGAGTGGGTGTGGGCGAGCGTGTCGGCGTGGGACTCGGCCGCGGACTAGGGCTGGGTTGCGGCGTGGGTGTGGGTGCAGTCTCAGCGATCGAGGCGGTGGCCGGGCTCGGGGGCGACGTCACGCGGTCGGTTTCGCTCGCCAGCTGTGCCCAGGCGAGCAGGGCGAGGAGAGCGACGACGGCCAGGGAGAGGACAGTCGCGCCACCTGCCCAGGCGAGAGCGCGTCGAGACAGGCTGCGTCGAGCAGGTGATGGCATCGCCTGGACAACCGGGAGAGGATTGCGTGGCTCGGCGGTGCTCGCTGATCGGAGGGCAGCAGCCATCGCCTCGGCGGATCGGTAGCGTGCCGCTGGATCCTTGGCGAGCGCGCGGAGGACGACTCGCTCCAGGGCGGGCGGGATGTCGTGTCGCCACCGGCGGGGTGGAATCGGGGGAGCATGGACGTGCTGAGCCAGCAGTTCCTCCGGTGTCTGACCAGGGAAGGGCAAGCGGCCAGTCAGGAGTTCGTAGAGCAGGACTCCGACGGCATAGAGGTCGCTGGCTGGTGTGGCTGGTTCACCACGGACCCGTTCGGGAGCGACGTACGGAGCAGTGCCGAGCAACTCGACCGGGCTGGTGAGCGTCGGCTCATCGTGCCGACGGGCGATCCCGAAGTCGGTGAGCTTGGCCCGGCCCTGACGATCGATGAGCACGTTGGCCGGCTTGACGTCGCGGTGAACGATACCAGCCTGGTGGATCGCAGCCAAGCCGTGAAGGACGTCCAGCACAAGACGGACTGCCTCGTCGAGTGGAACGGGCGCGTGCTGACGCATGAACTGGGCGAGGTCACCGCCTTCCACCCATTCCATGACGAGAAACCGAATGTCACCGTCCTGGCCGGCATCGTAGACCTGGACAACGTTGGGGTGCGAGACGGCTGCGGCGACGCGTGCCTCGCGTTGGAAGCGCGCGAGGTCGGCTGGGTCGGGTGTCCCGCGCTGCAGGACCTTGACTGCGACCGAACGGTCGAGGACGAGGTCGTGGGCAAGATAGGTGGTAGCCATGCCGCCGTGACCGAGCGGCGCCTCGATCCGGTACCGTCCAGCCAAGATGGTCGGTGGTGTCGGCAGCATCGTCTCCTGCCTCCGCGTCGCTCATCTGGTGGATTGTACGAGGGAGACGCAGCCAACCATCAGGGTGTTCCCGGATCGAGCAGCACGTTGTCGATGAGCCGGGTCGTCCCGATCCAGGCAGCGACGAGCAGGAGCGCCGGGCGTTCGACGTACTCGACTTCCTGGAACGTTTCCACATCGCTCACGCTGACGTATTCCAGGCGTACCGGTGTACCGGTCAGTGTGTGCCGGACGAGTTCGCGGAACGCAGCGGCGGTGCGCTCGCCGCTGCGGAAACGCTCCAGCGCGGCGAACAACGCGCGCGGGATGGCGCTGGCGGCGACTCGCTCCTCGGGCGAAAGATAGACGTTGCGACTGCTCATGGCTAACCCGTCTGGCTCGCGTACCGTGGGGAGCGGCACGATCTCGACCGGGAGTGCGAGGTCCTGGACCAGCCGCTGAACCACCAGCACTTGCTGGGCATCCTTCCAGCCGAAGTACGCGCGCTGTGGCTGAACGAGTCCGAAGAGGCGCGTCACGACGGTGGCAACGCCGCGGAAATGACCAGGCCGGGCTTCCCCTTCGAGACGCTCGCCGATCGGGCCAGTCACCACGACCGCGGTGGAGAAGCTGGGTGGATATATCTCGCTCACTGAGGGAGCGAAGACGGCATCGACGCCCTCGCGCTCCAACAGGTACTGGTCGCGGTCGAGATCGCGCGGGTAGCGGTCGTAGTCTTCCCGAGGACCGAACTGCAAGGGATTGACGAAGATGCTGACGACGACGGTCTCGTTCTCGACGCGGGCGCGACGGACCAGCGCGAGGTGCCCCTCATGCAAGTAGCCCATCGTGGGGACGAAGCCGACCGAACGGCTGGCCTGTTGGGAACGCCAGGTGCGGAGTTCAGCGATCGTCCGGAGTAGGTGCATGCTCGTCTCCTCCGCGCTGGGCTACGAACTCGGCGGCGATCGCTGCGATGGTGTCGGGATCGAGTTCACGGGGGAGTCCGAAGCTTTCGGACTCGCTCGGGAAGGTGCCGCTGCGGACGTCCTCGGCGTAGCGGCGGACCGCATCGCTCACGATGGTGGCGAGGTCAGTGTAGGCGCGGGCATGACGGGGGAGAGGCCCGGGAAGAAGATGGAGAAGATCGCTCAGGACCTGGACTTACCCGTCGCAACCCGGACCAGCTCCGATACCGATCGTCGGGATCTCGAGGAGTTGGCTGACTGCATGAGCGACCGGCGCAGGAACCAGTTCCAGCACGATCGCGAAGGCACCGGCTCGTTCCAGTGCGACGGCATCAGCGAAGAGCTGGCGAACCGCGTCGGCAGTACGCGCTTGCAGCCGAAATCGACCGAGCGTATGCACAGCTTGCGGAGTCAAACCCAGATGGCCCATCACGGGTATGCCGGCGCGGACGAGCCGGGAGACGGTCTCGACGATCGGCCCACCGCCCTCCAGCTTGACCGCGTGAGCGCCGCCTTCCTGGATGAGTCGGCCGGCGTTGCGGAGGGCTTCTTCTGGACTGATCTGGAAGGTCAGGAACGGCATGTCGGCGATGACGAGTGCCCGGCGGGCAGCACGTGTGACAGCCTTGGTGTGATGCAGCATCTGTTCGAGGGTCACAGGAATAGTCGTCTCGTAGCCGAGGATCGTGTTACCGAGGGAATCGCCGACCAGGATAGCGGGAATGCCTGCTTCGTCGATCAGGCGTGCGGTCGGGTAATCGTAGGCCGTGAGCATGACGATCCGTTCACCGCGGCGCTTCATCGCGCGGAGATCCGCGACGGTCACGCGCTGGGGGGTCATCGGGCCACCTCCTCGCTTGCCAACCATCGTTCCAGGTCGTCGAGCGCGACCAGCCGCTCGGGGGCAGCAGCCGCGCGCTCACGCGCGAGAGGGAGCATGGCCTGAGCGAGCGTCCGGTACAAGGGAAGGAGTGTCGGGGCAGTGCGTGTCAGGGCCACGACATGCTGTTGGATCGTCTCGCGGTCGGCTCGGGCGACCGGGCCAGTCAAAGCCTGGGGCAGGCCGAGTTGGTCGAGGTTCGCGAGGACACCCGACAAGAGGGGAAGGAGCGAGCGGAGCGCCGTCGCTCGGTCAGAGGCCGTCGCCTGCGCGATCAGCTCGGCTGCGACACCGGCGAGAGCGACGAGACCATTCGCGGCCAGAACAGCGGCAGCGTGGTAGAGCGGGCGCTGTTCTGGGGAAAGGAGGAAGGGGCGACTGCCGAGCTGCTGCGCCAAGGTGATCAGCTCCTCTTCCAGGGAGGGATCGGCCTCGATGGCGACAGCGATTCCCTGCCAGCTGGTGGGATCGGTCGAACCTGCGAAGGTCTGGAGGGGATGGAAGGCACCGGTCGCGGCACCGGCCCGTGCTGCTGTGGCGAGCAGTTCGCGTCCGAACGCGCCAGCGAGATGGATGACCGCTTGGTCAGGTCGCCAGGACAAGCTCGCGCAGAGTGGGGCGATCGCGCTGTCCGGCACAGCCAGTACGACGAGACGGCCACTCTCGGCGGCATCGTGCGGTGTCGAGCAGACTCGGGAACCGGGGAGGAGCGAAGCGAGTTCCTCGGCTCGCTCGCGTCGGCGGCTCCAGACGGCTGACACCGAGAAGCCGGCCGCGACGAGCGCGACACCGAGCGCGCACCCCGCACCCCCAGCTCCGAGCAGCGCGATCGGTTGTCTAACCGACTGGCTTGGCGATGACGATGATGCGATGGTCATCGATACCGTATGGCCAGCAGGTGACGAGTGTCACGCGTTCCTCGGGCATCGGATCGAGAAAACGACCGGTCGCGATCCGTTCCTCGAGTGGGACACCGACTTCCTTGCGATAGTGGATCTCGACGACACGATAGCGGAAGATCCCCGCGTCGCTGGTGAGGATGACCTCGTCACCGAGCTTCACGTGCTCGAGTGTGCGAAAGACTTCACCCTTCCAGTCGTTGTGGCCGGTGATGACGATGTTCCCGCCCTCGCCAGGATTGGCCGAGGTGTTATGGTGGCCGGCGGCGTACTCAGCGACTTCCCACTCGATGACCTTGACGCCTTGGATCTCGACGATCTTGTAGCCGACCTCGACGACCGGAGCATCGATGCCGACGGAGGGGATTTGGATACGCGTCGGTGGCGGCATCTTGGGTCGCGGGGTCGGCGTCGGTTCAGGGGTGGGGGTGGGTAGGATGGGCAGTGCTTCCAACCGCTCAGCGAACGGGGTGGCGGTCGGGGTCGGGGAGGCGACGGCTTGCAGCGGTGGGGGAGGGGTGACGATGGCAGCGATCTGGCTCGGAGGGGTCTCCGGTGATGGCCGGAGCGCGACCGTGCCCATCGCCGCGATGGCGAGCAAGACGAGACCAGCGAGAATCAGGAGTGCACCGAGCAGGGAAACGTGACCGCGCGCGGGCGGTGCGCTCGAGGCACCGACAGTGTGGCCGAACGGTATGGGGAGTTGCATGGTCCGCCGAGGTCCCGGCTGCCCGGGGGCACTCAACCGGCGTATTGGTGAACGACGATCGGTCATGAGCTCTCCAGGTGCTGCCACGAGAATCAGCACGAACGCATTGGAGTATAGCAAACCGACCAGGTGATCGCGTGCGGGCCAGGGCAGTGGGAGACGACGCGCGAGGCATCGTCTTGTTGCTGACTAGCCGATGGGGCACACTCATCGTGAGTTCCGTCGAAGAAGGAAGGAGGGAGCCTCATGGCCGCGCGTGCGTA
>NZ_JBRBZA010000080.1:0-9964 GCF_053493975.1 Thermomicrobium sp. | reverse complement strand
CCCATAGGTCATGGTTCGCCGTGGAGTCGGCGAGGATCACCGAAACAATGCCGTTTCTTCTCGATCATCTCGCAGACGTTGCCGAAGCGGTTGGGCTGAATCCGCGCTCGCCGGCGACCAGGAACACGATGCGCCAGCCAGCGAGACGCGCAGCGGCGACCTCGGCCAGGGTTCCCGGTTGGCCATGTGGGCCGAAGGTCCAGTCGCGCTGGTGCGTCGCCGGCTCGACGGCCAATGAGCGTACCGGAACTCGCCAGCCCAGGCGCACCTGGAGCAGCGCATCGTAGCCGTGATAGCTCGGTTGCGCGTTCATGCCGAAGTGACCGATCGGATACTCGTACCAGTGCAAGGCGAGCCAGGCCGGGCCGTTCACGACGACGAGCGGCCATCCCGGCGCGACTCGTGCGGCGGCGACGACAGCCCCCTGCGCCGCGCTGGCCCGCTCGGCGAGTTCGGTCCGCCGGGCGACGAAGCTCACCCCCTGCAGGAGGGCCAGCGCGACCAGCAGGCTGCTGAGCGCCACGGCGATCGATCGGCCGCGCGGCCACCGCCAGGCGTCCGCCGGGAGCGATCCCCAGAACGCGGCGATCGCTGGCCCCGCTGGATAGAGCAGGCGCGGGCTGTCTTCGACGTATCCTGCAAAAGGGAGAAAGTACGCTGCTGGTGAGAACAACAGGAAGCCGAGCGCCAGGACCACCGCGGCCGATCGTGCCTGGCCACCCAGCCCGTGGACGAAGAGCCCTGCGCCGAGCGCGAGGAGCGCGGAGACGGTAACTGCACTCCAGGCGTGGCGGGTCAACCACTCCGCATCGAAGAAGACCGTGAGCTGGCGCGTCACCGGGTAGGCTGCCGCTTCGAGCCAGAAGACGGCGTTCTCGAGGCGGTCCGACCAGGTCACGGCACGCGGGCCGGGCTTGGCGAAACCCCAGAACCAGACTGCGACGTAAGCACCGTTCCCCACCAACGCGCACGCCAGCCAGGGGGTCAGCGCGCGCCAGGCCCGCCGGGTGCCCTCGGACGCCAGCATACTGGCGAGCGACAGCAGGCCGGCCAATGCCCCGGTCTCGTGAAAGCCAGGTGCAGCGAGCGCGAGGAGCAGGGCGAGCCCGCGCCAAGACCACCGCCGCGTGGTCTCCCCGCCGGCGCGGAGCCAAGCCAGCAGGGCTCCGAGGAGACAGCTGGTGACCAGGAGATGCGGTAACGAGCAGACGATCTGCACGGCCTGATAGGCGAAGGGAAAGCTCGCGAACAGTGCCGCTGCGAGTGCGGACGCGCCGCGCCCCACCAGGCGCTGAACCAGCCAGCCGAGCAGGAGCACGTTCGTGGCGTGGAGGAGCACCGCGAGGGCATGATACGGCCAGGGATCCTGTCCGCCGGCGAGATCGTGCACCAGCTTGTAGACCACGAAGGTCAGCGGGCGGTAGTAACTGAAGCCGGGGAGCGGGCGGAGCAGGAGATCCTGGTAGCGCGTCTCCCGCGCTAGCAGCAGATCGTAGCTGTCGTCCAAGAGGAAGCTGAAGCGGAGCGAGGGGAAGTAGAGCGCGAGCGCCAACGTGACCGGGGCGAGCAGGAGGAGGCTGAGCAGGGAGCGCCGAACGAGCGCGCGTCGACGGTGCACAGGCCACGCTGGGAGCGTTCCCCGACGGTCACTGCCGGACATCCGCTGTCCCGTCCTTCCGCTGGCTCGGTCGGATGATACCGAGTCGATGGGAGGAGCGGCTCGTGTCTCCGCTCACCGACCTAGCCGGACGAGGTATCGCGCGAGCGCCTGATCAGCGGGGCACATGCGGCGCGCCGACGGCTCGGCCGGCGTGGAGCGGATGCGGCGTGCGCGAGCCGGCGAGGGCGGTCGCTGGCTGGGACGCACCGCGCGATGGGCGCGAGCCAGCGTGCGGTCGCCTTCCCAGCGCGACGCGGAGAGAAAACGAGCGCGCGAGCAGCGATGGGATTGACCGTGTTCCCCCGGGGTGCGGCGAACCGGACGGCGTGGCGTCAGCGGGTCACGGTGAGCCCGAGGAGACTGCCCATCTCGCGCAGCTGCTTGCGGGCCTGCTCGATGGCCTGGCCCTCGCGGGCCGCGCGGATCGTGCGTTCAGCGGCATCGGCCAGGAGCTGGATCGCGCGCGGCGTATCCAGGTCGTCGGCGAGGGCAGTGGCCAACTGGTCGCGCAGCGGGGCGAGATCGAGCGGGCTGCCGCTTCCGCCGGTGATGCTGACCGCCTCGCGCAGCCGTCGGACGAGCGGCTCGAAGCGAGCGGGACCGTCGTCCTCGTAGGCGAACGGTGTCCGGTAGTGGTGACTGAGGAGATAGAGGCGGATAGCATCTCCAGTGTGCCGCCGCAGTGTCTCGCGCACGAGGACCAGATTGCCGAGCGACTTGGACATCTTGGCGCCTCGGTACTCGACCATGGCCACATGGACCCAGAAACGGGCGAAGGGGCTCGTACCGGTGTAACTTTCCGATTGGGCGATTTCGCTCTCGTGATGCGGATAGATGAGATCGGAGCCGCCGCCGTGCACGTCGATCTGTGGCCCCAGGTACTTCATGGCCATGGCACTGCATTCGATGTGCCACCCGGGCCGACCAGGCCCCCACGGACTGTCCCAGGTCGGTTCGCCGGGCTGAGCGGCCTGCCACAGAACGAAATCGAGCGGGTCTTCCTTTCGCGGATCCTGCGGATCGGCGCCCCGCTCGGCCGAAAGGCGGATCATCTCGTCGCGGCTACAGCGACAGAGGTGTCCATAGTCGGGGTCACTGGCGACGCGGAAGTAGACGTTGCCGTCGCGCACGTAAGCTGCCCCGCGCTCGAGGAGTTTTTGAATGATCTCGATCATGAGCGGGATCTCCTCGGTCGCCCGGGGGAAGACGGACGGGAAGAGGACGTTGAGAGCGTTCAGGTCCTCCTGGAACTGCCGGATGTAGTAGTCGCCTAGCCGATCCCAGGGCTCACCGACCTGGCGAGCCTTGCGCAGGATGTCGTCGTCGATATCGGTGATGTTCTGGACATACTTGACGCGCCAGCCCTGATATTGGCAGATGCGGTTCAGGATGTCGAAGACCAGATACGTCATAGCGTGCCCCATGTGGGTCGTGTCGTAGGGGGTCACGCCGCAGACGTAGAGGCGGACGGTGCGCCCGTCGAGTGGGGCGAAGGGTTCGATCGTCCCGGTCAGCGAGTTGAACAATCGCACGGCTTCGCTCGCTCCCTCCAGCATTCCGGCAGCTCGCTTCGCGTATCCTACCATCGGCGTGCCAGGTCGGCGTTCCGCGATTCGGGAAGGGAGAGTACGATGGCTGGTCAGGTCGGTGAACGGGCTCCCGAGTTCCGCTTGCCGAGCACGCTCGGGCATCCCGTGTCGTCGTCCGAGATCCTCGCCGAGCGGGTCGCTGTCCTCGCCTTTTTCCACTTCGCCTTCACGAGTGGCTGAGCGAACGAGCTGTCCCAGTTGTGGGACAGGATCGAAGAGATCCGCGCGCTCGGAGCCGAGGTCTATGGCGTCAGCTGTGACAGCCATTTCGCGCAGGCAGCCTGGGCGCGCGAACTGGGAATCGGCTTCCCGTTCCTCAGCGACTGGAGCCGCGAAGTGATCGCCGCCTACGACCTGAGGCTCGACGAACTCGCGGGCTACCGCGACGTGCCGGCCCGGGCGATCGTCATCGTCGATCGCGACGGGACGATCGTCCACCGCGATCGGGCACCGCTTCGCCAGCTACCCGATGTCGAAGCCGCGCTGGCTGCGCTCCGCTCACGAGCGGCGCACTGAGCTGGCCGTCGTCGAGACTGTCGGTGCGGCCTCTGGCCACGGCCCCTCGCGCAGCCGGCGGAGCGCTGCCTCGACCAAGCGTCGAGTCGCTGGTGCCGGCTGTCCCACCTTGAGCTGGACCAGTTCGGGCGGGAAGAGGAGGTCGAGCGTCCATTCCATGGCCAGGCGGATGCGGCGGTCCCAGCGCGGCATCTGGAGCAGCGCGTAGGTGCGCCAGAGCCACCAGGCGAGGAATCCGGTCAGCGTCACCCGGCCGAGCCAGGCGATGGCATCGTGATCGCCCAGCGTCACCATCATGCCGCGCGTGCGGTAGCGCATCGGCTGGAGCGTTTCGCCCCGCAGGCTGGCCACCAGATTGCGGGCCAAGAGCTTGGCTTGCCGGACCGCGTGCTGGGCCGTCGGGGCGTACGGGCGACCGGTCGCTGGATCGATGACGGCCGCGTTGTCGCCGATGGCCCAGACGTTCGGATGACCGGTCACCCGCAGGTACTCGTCGACCACGATGCGACCGCGCTGGTCGAGAGGCAGGCCGAAGCTGCGGACGATGGGGTTCGGCTCCACGCCGATCGCACTGACAATCGTGCGCGACTCGAGGCGTGTCCCGTCGTCGAGGACTACCGCGGCGGGCTCGACCTGGATCACCTTGCAGCCGAGCAGGACTTCGATCCCGCGCTGCCGGAGTTCACGCGCGGCGCGGTGCGCGACGGTATCCGGGAAGCCGGTCAGCAGGCGCGGCAGGGCTTCGACGAGGACGATCCGCGCGGTGTCCGGCTGGATCGCACGGTAATAGGGGAGCGCGTGGGTGAAGAGGCTGCGGATCTCCGCGGCCACCTCGACACCGGTCGGTCCACCCCCGATCACGACGACGGTGAGGAGCCGACGTTGCTCGGCCAGATCGGGCTCGATATCGGCCTGCTCGAGGAGGTCGATCAAATGGTTGCGCAGCGCGAAGGCGTTGCTCAGCCGCTGCACATCGAAGGCGTAGTCGTCCAGACCAGGTATGCCGTAGGTCGCCGGGACGCCGCCCAGTGCCAGCACCAGCTGATCGTAGGGCAACTCGAGCGGGCGCTGGTGGTGCTGGTACAGCCCATGCTGAATGGTCACCGTCTGCCGCTCGAGATCGACACCGGTCAACTCGCCGACGTACAGGCGGGCGTGCGGCAAGACGTGACGGATCGAGGTGAGGATCGTTTCCACGCGCAAGCCCCCAGCGATCACCTCCGGCATCAGTGGGTAAAAGACGAAGGCGTTCTCGCGGGAGACGAGCGCGACCTCGACGTGGCCGGTGCGAGCGGCGTGACGCAGCTGATGAGCAGCCGTCACGCCGGCGAAGCCGCCTCCAGCGATGACGATGCGAGCGGGGCTGGTCGGTTCGTGTTGTCGCCTCATGTTTTCCCAACCTCATGTGTCGCGGCAGGATCAGCTGCCGCTCGACTAACCTCGAATTCTAGCGCACCGGACGGCTCGTTTGCGGCTATGCTGTGACGGAAGACCCGGCACGGCGTGCTCGCCCGCATTGCGGCGGCGCACCGAGCCGCGGTCGTGGACGAGAGGAGGCGACGGTGGGAGCACGCGGATTCGGATTGGCAGCCGCGGTCTCGCCTGACGTCATCCGTCGAGCAGCCAGCGCTTGCGAGGCGCTCGGCTATCGCACCTTCTGGGTGAACGATACGCCGGACGGTGACGGCTTGGCGGCGCTGTCCGCTGCGGCTGCCGTGACCAGCCGGATCGCGCTCGGCGTGGGAGTCCTGCCGCTGACGCGGTGGACACCGGAGCGGATCGTCGAGCGGGTGCGCGAGCTGACCCTGCCGCTCGACCGGCTCCGGCTGGGGATCGGTTCGGGGACAGGACCCGGTGCGCTGGAGCGGGTGCGGAGCGGCGCACTCGCGCTGCGGGCAGCGTTGGCCTGCGAGCTCGTGGTCGCGGCGCTCGGTCCCCGCATGTGCCGTCTGGCCGGTGAGGTGGCCGATGCCGTGCTGTTCAACTGGCTCACGCCGGACCATGTGGAGCGGGCGACGCAGTGGGTCGCCGCGGGAGCGCAGCGAGCCGGTCGGCCGTTACCCCGACGCTACGCGTACGTCCGGGTCGCCGTGGGCAGCGCGGCCCTGCCTCGCTTGCGGGAGGAAGCGGCGCGTTACGAACGTTTCCCCGGGTACCGCGAGCATTTCGCGCGGATGGACGTATCGGCGCTCGCCACTGCAGTCGCCGTCGAGCGAGCCGAGATGGTGGCAGCCGCGCTGGCACCCTGGGAGACGGTGCTGGACGAGACGGTCGTCCGCGCCATCACGCCCGGTGACCGGCTGGACGAGGTGCTGGCGCTCGTCGAGGCAGCGGCGCCCGGCCGTCAACTCGGCTCGGGTGGCCAACTCACCTCCTGACCGGCCAGGATCCGTTCGATCTGCTCGAGATGGAGCCGGTCGTGCTCGACCAGTTGCTCGACCAGGTCTTCGACCGTGACCTGGCCGAGCCGCTCGTGAATGGCCGGACGCTCCCAGTCCTTGAGGGAGAGGGTCATGAGCGTGGTCAGGGTGTCGCCACGCTGGTGGCCCAGTTCGTCGAGCGCCTCGCGCAGCGAGGTCGTCGTTTCGGCCAGCGCACTCAGGTCGACCGTCCGGAAGTAGGGGGTGTCCTGCGCGACCATGCGCAGGATCCGCTCCCGCATCAGGGCTTCCACCGCGGCCAGATGGGCCACGATACGCGCCAGCTGCGCGCGTTGGCCTTCTCCATCGGATCCGGCCTGCTCGAGCAGGGCGGTCAACCGGCGCGGCGTCTCGGCGAGGAGATCGATCAGTTCCTGATAGGGGTGGAGCATGGGCGGCTCCTTCGTGCTCCGGCTCAGCGCGGTGGCTCGCTGGCCGGCAGATCGGTCACGTGCCAGGTGAGGCCGAACGGGTCGCGGAAGACGAACGAGTGTTCCCCGCTCTCGGCGACGGCGTAGCCGCGGACCAGCACTTCGGCGCGGAGTTCCAAGAGCGTTTCGGGGGCGACGCGCAGGCTCAAGTGCAGGAGCCGAGGTTCGACGAAGACCGTGCCGCGACCAGCGAACTGGAGCAGGAGCTGGAGCGGCCCGTTGCGGAGCAGGACGTACTCCGGCACGATGCCGGTTCGGAAAGCGGTGTCCCAATCGAGGTCGGCCGGCAGGTATTCCCAGCCCTGACCCGCTCGCCGCACGCGCCAGACGACTTCCATACCGAAGAACTCGCGGTAGAACCGCTCCGCTGCTGGCAGATCGGCGACCCGGATGGCGATGTGCTGGAGCGCTTCGATGCGGAGCGTGCGGGGTGCAGGCAAGAGCGGCTCGCTGCCGGCGTCCGGCAGCGCGAACGGCAAGCGCCCGCTTCCCGGTGGAGCCGGCACCAGCTCCGCGTGGACCGGTTTCCGTACCTCGCTCATATGACGATCCTCCCCAGCAGCTAGCGGTACCAGCCGAGCGTCGCGAGCGCCTGCGTCCCGAGCAAGCCGAGTTGGACCTCGTACGGCGTCCCGCTGGCTTCGGGATGCCACTCGAAGCGCGCTCGCTCGAAATACTGCACGGTATATTCCTTCCCGTCGGCCGAATTCAACTCGCGGAACTCCGGGCTGATCGGCAAGCCGAAACGGGCGAGCCCGCCGTTCCGCTCCCAGTATCGCAGAAAGGCGCCGCGCACGACGAACCCGGTCTCCGGGAAGTACCGTTCGTCCGGACCGAGCCGCTCTGGTGGCGGTTCCGGGAGGAACGCCCGCTCGCCGAGCGCCCATCGACCGAGGTGCGCGAGTTGGACCTCGCTCGGCGTCCCTCGGTACTCCGGCCAGTACTCGAAGCGGGCCCTCTCGAAGAACTGGACGAGTCGCCCGCCGCTCCAGAACGGCTCGGTCAGCGGGTAGCCGAAAGCGGCCAGCCCGCCGTTCTGCTCCCAGTAGCGCCGGAAGGGGCCGCGCAGCGTGTGGCCCGTCTCCGGGAAGTAGCGCACTGCCGGATCGTCCGGGCGAGGGACAGGGCTGGTCGGTACCGCTTCGGGACGGGCCAGCTGCTGGTAGACCAGGAACGCCGGCTTGCGCGGCCAGGGGATGGCCTCGCGGCCATAGACCATGCCCGAATCGAGCAAGCGGACCAGCCCCCAGCTGGCATAGCCGTGGCTGGTGCCGAAGTCTTCGAACTTGAACCAGAAGACCCGCTCGACCTCAGGTGCCTGCTCCCAGAGGAGCGTGTAGACCTGGCGCAGAAACTCGGCCTGGGCGAGTTCGCTCGCCGTCGGCGGGAGCACACCGGCCGGTGACCAGGCCGGGGGATCGGCCGGCCGTCCCACCTCGGTCAGCCAGATGGGCGTCGTATCGCCGTAGGCGAGTTGGAGCGCGCGCAGGTCCCGCACGGCTGCCAGCACGCTCCCGGCATCCGGTAGGAAGTAGGGATGGAGGGAGAGCGCGTCCCAGGGATAGCGACCGGTGCGGCTGCGGTAGTCCTGCACCGCTGGACTCCGGTACACGGCCTCCAGCCACGCCAGGTGCCGGTCACCGTCGGCATGCCGGTCGAGAAGCAGGCTCCCGGCGACGACGCGCGTGGCTGGGCTCTGCTGTTTGACCGTCTCGTAGACGTCGACCGCGAGGCGCCCGTAGATCTCGGGGCGGACCGCGTGGACGCGCCCCCCGGTCTCCTCCCACAAGAGTTCGTTGGCATTGGGCTCGTTCAAAAGCTCGACCGCGGCGAGCGCCGCGCCGTAGCGCCCGACGATCTCGGCCGTGCGCTCGACGAAGGCCCGCGTGTAGCGGTT
Source organism: Thermomicrobium sp. (assembly GCF_053493975.1). Lineage (NCBI taxonomy): Bacteria > Pseudomonadati > Thermomicrobiota > Thermomicrobia > Thermomicrobiales > Thermomicrobiaceae > Thermomicrobium > Thermomicrobium sp. Next base: position 1,451 of record NZ_JBRBZA010000080.1, on the reverse strand, counting down.
CCTCCCCTCGAGGTCGGGCGGCTCGTCGATGCGCGAGAAGGCATACGTCGGATCGACGTCGGCCAAGATCCCCGAACCGAGGACCGCCAGCACCTTCATCCCGTAGCGGGGCGCGAGCTCCCACAGGTACCAGTCGTGCTTGCCCCAATCGATCCAGCCGGGACCTGGGGCGCGGTCGTACTCGGCGTGGAACTCGATCCGCACCCACCGTGCGCCGAGCGCTGCCATCTCGGCCATCATCGACTCGAGGAAGGCCCGGTTCAGTTCGAGCGGATACCGTTCCGGATCGGTGTTGAACTCGTACCAGGGATCGCGCCCGACGATGCCGAAGAACTCCGGCCAGCTCGCGGCATCGCGCGCGACTGCGGCTGGCTGGACCGGCAGGGCCGAACCGGCGAGCAGCGATGTCGACACCAGGAGAAGCCGCAGCCAGCGACCAACGACCACGGCTGCACCCTTCCCTTCCCGTTCGGCTGGCGGCAGCGCCGCTGGCTAGGCGAGGGCTCGCCGCCAGGGCTCGAGCACGAACCGTTCCAGCGCCTCGGCGACCCCGTCTTCGTCGTGTCCCCGCACGACCGCATCGGCCTGCGCCCGCACGTAGTCCGGCGCGTTCCCCATCGCTACGCCCAGACCAGCGCGGCGCAGGAGGGGGAGGTCGTTCTCGCCGTCCCCCACGGCGAGGACGTCCTTCAACGTGAGTCCCATCCGACGGGCCAAGAGTTCCACACCGCTCGCTTTGCTCACGCCCGGCGCATGCACGTTGGCTACCCAGCGTGGCAAGGCTGGGATCCACTCGAACGGGCCGTGATGGTAGATGGGCAGCCCGGCGCGGGCCAGGCGGGCCGTGGCGCGCCGCAGGGCTCGCTCCGGCCCGAAGAGGTCGAGCGTCAGGACATCGGGCAACTGGGTCACGGCCGCAGCCGGCAGCTGGTCGACTGCGCCGCTGCGCGGCAACAGCTCCTGCTCGAACTCGGGGAGCGCCGGTAGCGGGTCGGTGACGAGGACGAGCCGCTCCCCGCTGGCCAGCCCGCGCAGGGCGAGGGCTCCCAGCCCCTCGCGCTCGGCCTCGGCCAGGGCGCGTGCCAGCGCGTGCCGATCGAGCGGTCGCTCGGCCAGTGCCTCCTCGCGCTCGGCGTCCCAGACCAGCGCGCCGTTCACCAGGACCAGTGGGAGCGGCAGACCGAGTTCGGCTAGCACCGGCCGGGTCGCGCAGAGCCGGCGACCGGTCGCCAGGGCGACCGGGATGCCGAGCTGACGACACTCCGCGATGGCAGCCCGCACCACTGGTCGGACGACGTCGCTCGGGTCGAGCAGCGTCCCGTCGATGTCGAGGACGACCAGGCGGAAGAGGCGTTCGGTCACCGGTGAGGGCTGGTGCGTCTCCATGCTGCCTCCGGCCGCTCCCTTCTCCGATCTCGGTATACCACAGGAGCGGCCGGTGATCGTGTCGG
>NZ_JBRBZA010000079.1:0-16397 GCF_053493975.1 Thermomicrobium sp. | reverse complement strand
TGACCATCTTCGCGCGACTCGATCCAGAGCTCGCTGCCGCGCTCCGAGAGGTTCCGGAAGAGTTCCTCCTCGACCTCCGCGATATCTCGTTGGCTCGCCGGAGACTCCAGATTCTGCGCGAGGCACTCGCCAGCCTGTTGCCACCGCTGCCCAGCGATGTTGCGGTGACCGATGAGCTCGCTCCCAACGCGTTCGATAGGACAATGGTACGAGTTCGCCTCTACCGGCCGAGCGAGGTGACGGGTCCGCTTCCGGCACTCCTCTGGATCCATGGGGGCGGGTACGTCATGGGTGCCCCGGAGATGAACGACCAGCAGTGTGCGGAGTTGGCCCAGCGCATTCCGGCGCTGGTCGCCTCGGTCGATTACCGGCTGGCTCCCGAACATCCCTACCCGGCACCGCTCGAAGATTGTTATGCCGCGCTCCGCTGGCTCGCTGAGCGCGCCGAGCAACTCGGAGTCGATCGCGAGCGACTCGCCATCGCCGGCGCGAGCGCGGGAGGAGGCCTGGCTGCTGGTCTGGCGCTCCTGGCGCGCGATCGCGGCGAGGTGCCTGTCCGTTTCCAACTGCTCATCTATCCCATGCTCGATGACCGGAACCAAACCCCCTCGAGCTACGAGATCACCGATCCGCGCCTGATCTGGACGCGGGACTGGAACCTGATCGGCTGGCGTGCCTACCTCGGTCGTGAGCCGGGGAGTCCGGACGTGCCGCCCTATGCTGCCCCGGCCCGGGCGGACGATCTGGCCGGACTTCCGCCAGCCTATGTGCTCGTCGGCACAGCGGATCTCTTCCGCGACGAAGACATCGCCTACGCGCAGCGCTTGATGCAGGCTGGTGTGCCGACCGAGTTGCATGTCTTCGCGGGAGCCTTTCACGGTTTCGATGTCTTCGCGCCGACCGCTTGGGTCAGCCAGCGAGCCACTGTCGAGGTGCTCGCGGTCCTGCAACGGGCACTGGCAGCGTAAGAGCAGCCTGACCGAGATGGAGAGACCGATAGGGGGCTGGCTCTGCTTCTCGCGGTCGCGCTCCGGCGAGCGGCTTCATCATTGGCAGAACGGAGCGTGTCGCGCGTCGACTCGACTCCTGGCGGCAAGGGTCGGAAGCGAGCGGTTCATCTCGCTCGCCTCAGGGATCAGCGCCTCGTCAGTCGGTGGATCGGCGCTGGATACGTTCGAGACGAACGACTTCGCAGATGAGCACGAACCGTCCTGCTCGAGCGGGGCAGCGGGAGAAGGTCGCAAACGTTATAGCCGAATGGTCGATCCATTCTCGGGGCTTCCTGACCCTGCTCTGGACGTGCCGGCTGTCGTGCGGTCGGTTCCCGCAGGGGAGCACGCGCGATGCTCCTCTTCCTCGGGGAGGACTCACGTGTGCTGTCCTCATGGACAACTGCCGGAGCACGAGAGCAGGAGAAAACGCGGGCCGGACTGTGAAAGGGGTCGTTCCTGCTCGCGTGGGGTGGAGTGGTCACTCGGTTAAGACGGAGCGCGGTCAGGTATCCAGCAGGCACGTTCACCGAGTGGTCAGGTGCCGGATCAAGGAAGAGACGATTCATGCCGAGAGAGGAGGAATCGTCAGCGTTCTTCGCGGAGGATGACCTGTCGCTTCATGGTACCGGTCGGGGAGAGTTCCCCTTTGGGGACGAGTTGGACGACGGCGCGGAAGATGAGCTGCGAACGGATCGCTTCTTCCAGATCCCGCTTGAGCCGGTGGAGGTCACCTGGCTCGGGACCGAGTTCGACGATGACAGGCACGGGGGGCTCGATAGGGAGCCCGCGTGGCGGCAGGCGAATCTGGAACTCGCCAGTGACTCGTGGTCGGAAGGAAGCGATGACGTCGGCGACCGCACTCGGGAAGACGTTCACGCCGCGGACGATGAACATGTCGTCGACGCGGCCGACACAGCGGATCCGTATCCCGGTGCGGCCGCACTCGCACTTGCCGGTACCCTCGATCCGAACGAGATCGCCGATTCGGAAACGAATGAGGGGAACACATTCACGCTGGATAGCTGTATAGACGAGTTCGGCCAAGAGACCTTCTTTGGGCTCGATGGACTGGCCTGTTTCAGGATCGATGAACTCAGCGATGACGAACCCTTGCCCGATGAAGTGCATACCTGCTTGGGCTTCGCACTCGGTCCAGAGGATCGGTGCAAAGTCGGCGGTACCCATGGCGTCGTACACCTTGCATCGCCATGTCTCCTCGATCTGCTGGCGAATCTGTGGCACGCCAGCGCCTGGTTCTCCACCGAGTGCCATCGCCCTGAGACCGAGGGAGCCTGGATCGATCCCGAGCCGCTCGCGAGCGACGTTGGTGAGGTAATTGACGAAGGTCGGGCTGGAGATCATGTAATCGACTCCAGCTCGGCGCACGACGTTGAACGTGCGGGTTGCCTCCATCGTTCCAGCCGGGTAGACAGTTGCGCGAATTTGGCGCAGCGCTTCGTAGAAACTGAGGCCGGCAATGTACCAACCGAGCGTCACGGAGAGCCAGACGCGAGTACCTGGGCGCACGCCAGTGGCCCAGAAAAAACGAGCGAGGATCTCGTTCCACATGCGAGCATCGGCTTCGGTCAAGCCGACGAGCGTCGGCTTGCCGGTCGTCCCCGACGATGCATGAATGCGTACGACCTCTTCGAGCGGTACGCAGGCGTGCCCGCCGAGTGGCGGATATTCCTCCTGGGTTCGACGCACTTCCTCCTTGACTGTGAACGGCAAGCGAGACAGCGAGTCGCGCCCGATCGTCAACGGATCGATCCCGGCTTCGGCGAACTTCTGGCGATAGAATGGCGAATGTTCCCAGACCCACCGCAACTGCCAACGCAGCCGTTCGTCCTCGAGCCGCCACAGTTCCGCAGCATCGATCGTTTCCATCGCTTCGTTCCAGTATCTCCGGCCGGTCATGGCGTGACGCTCCCTACCGGTCTGCGGTACCCTCCTTCGCTAGCGTGTTCTGCAGGAGCGCGAGAAGTTCGTCGACACCGCTCACGACGAGGTCGCCGATCACTGGGGTGTCGATCGCTGCGGTGCCTCGTCCGGTACGTACCTGGACAGTCAGTGCACCTGCCTCGCAGCCCATGCGAAGTTCCAAGTCCGGGTCATCACCGACGACAGCCAGTTCGCGCGGTTCCACACCCAAGAGGCGAGCGACCGCGCGGAGTGCAGCCACCGACGGTTTGCCGACGACGAGTGGCTGCCTGCCGGTCGTCTCCCCGATGGCGACCGCGATCGACCACGACCAACCCGGCTGCAGCCCACGTTTGGAGACGAAAGCACGAGCGCCTGACGTGACCAAGAGATCGGCCCCGTTCCAGACCGCGCAGCATGCCGCATCGAGTTGATCATACGTCAGCACTCGGCTCCATCCAACCAAGACCACACCTGCTCGGCGAGCATCCTCTCCCTCGACAAGAGAGATGCCGCGTGCGCGGAGCGGTGCACGCGTCCCCTCTTCGCCCAGGACATAGACACTTCGTCCCGGATACTCGGTCGCGATGATCTCTGCCGCAGTAACGCCGGTCGTGACCACTTGCCAGTCCTCGAGATGGAGACCGGCTGATCGTAGACGTGCCGCATAGGGCTGTGGTAATTCCGTGCTTCCACTCGTGAAGAGGACGAACGGATAGCCATGCACGCGGAGCCAGTCAAGCAGTTCGACTGCCCCGGGGAGGGGAATCGCTCCTGACCAACTGGGGTTGTCCGAAAGGATCAGCGTGCCGTCGACGTCGAAAACGAAAGCCCGTACGCGGCAGAGGTCCGCAGGCCGCGCTGTCATGTCGATGCTCCTCTCGTTCGTGCTGTTACTGGGAAGTCGAATGACGACCGAGCGTGAGACGGATGCCATCTCGTTCGAGATGGAAGTGACTGATCGATGGTTGCTGTGCGACATTGGCGATCAGCTGAACGAGCGGGTGCCGGTAACCGTTGCCGGACAAGACAACGTTCCCAGTTTTGCGAGCCAATGCAGCATCGACCTGATCACCCGGAAGTGCCCAGCGCAAGAGCAGTTCCTCGTCCGAGATGGAGGAACCGAACGCCCGCCGAAGTTCCTCGAGAGTCGGTTCGGGAACTGGAACATCGAGCTCGCGTGCTCGCGGCAGCGAGAGTACCCGTTCCTTTACCCAGGGATCGATCGGTGCCGGTGGAGGACCATAGCGCCCGAGCACGTACTTGATCACCTCGTCAGGCACCTTCTCGTAGCGCTCCCGCGCTTCCAGATTGAGGAGTGCCTGTGTCGCGACGAGTTGCGAGTAGGGGGTGACCATGATGGGATATCCCAATTCAGCACGGACGCGGACGATCTCTTCGAGCACCTTCTCGAACGGATGCTCTGCTCCCGCTTCCTTCAAATGCCGGCGCAGGGTCGTGATCATTCCTCCCGGCACTTGGTGGCGGTAAAAGGACACATCGTACTCCAGCGGCTGGCCAACAGGATACCCCTTGCGACGTGCCAGCCTCTCGAGATACGCCGTCACGTGGGTGAGCGGTTGCAGATCGATTTCCACCTCGAAGCTGAGTTCCCGCAAGTTCGCGACCGTCCGATATACCGAAGGCAACGATGTTCCCTCGGCGAGCGGCGGAATAGCGGTGTGAACGGTCTGGACACCGAGCTCGACAGCACGCAAGTAACAGAGCGGTGCCATGCCCATGGTGCAATGGGAATGCATTTCGAGCGGTACATCTGGCCCGAGTGCTCGTCGGAGCGCTGGCACGATCGTCTCGACACGCTCTGGTGTGAGCAATCCGGACGGATCCTTGATGTAGACCCGATCGAGGAGTTGGCGCTCGCGGGCGAGCTCCTCCGCACACCGGAGATAAAACTCGTCGGTATGTACCGGGCTGATGCTGTAGACGAGCCCGGCGACGACTTGCTCGGCTCCTTCTTCGCGAGCGATGCGAGCAGTCTCAAGCAGCGCGCTCATATTGTTCATCGGCTCCACGATCTGGACGCGGCGGATGCCATGCCGGACGACGACGCGCAAAGCGAGCCGCATGATGGCGCGCGGTGCAGGTTCCCACGTGATGAACCGCATGCCGGTCGTCATGAAGATGAGCGGTGTGTTGGGCATCAACTGTCGAGCGAGCCGGATCTTCTCGAACGGATCCTCACGGTGGTAGCGGACGCTGATCGCCATATGGGTGCTCGTCGTAAAGTCGATCCATGCAAATCCAGCGCGGTCGATCCACGGAGCGACCTCTGCGACCGTGCGCGTGTCGACTCCGATCGCGCTCCACAGGCTCTGATTTCCATCACGGAGCGTGACGTCGATGAGCTGGATACGCGGGGCCACGTCGTTCCTCCCTCATGGTGTGATTTGTGTTTCGGCCGTGTCGGCAGCAATGGTTGCCCGCACCAGGAACAAGGGTTGGCCGCGGTCGACGGCTTGGCCATTCTCGACACAGACCTGTACGATGGTCCCAGTGACTCCAGCTTGTATGGAGTGCATGAGCTTCATCACTTCGATGATTCCGACGACGGTATCGTCGTGGACGATGCTCCCGATATCGACGAAAGGCGGAGCGCCGGGACGAGGGGCTCGGTAGAAGATTCCCTTGAGAGGTGCTACGATAGGGACTAGTTGGTCGTTCATCGTATTTTCGCTCGAGATACCAGGCGCCACTGGTGTCGTCGTTGATGGCAGCACGGTCGATCGGTCTTCCTGAGGAGAGGGAACTGTTTTGTCCGATGGTGCCTCTGTGCTGCTGGGGACAGGGGCAGTACGCGTACTGCTGGGTCCCCGACGAACGATCAGCTTGAGCTGAGGCGTTTCCAGGTAGAGTTCATCGAACGATGATTCTTCGAGTATGCGGAGAATCTCTTGCACGTCCTCAGGGGTCAGTTCCATCGTCGACTCCTCGTCCGCGATTCCGCTACGCATTCCGCGTAGCCACATGTCCAGTGGGCTCAGCGCCGTTTGGGAATCTCAGCGAGTCACTCGAAAATCGTCACCGTGCCCTCGTTTCCGTCGACGCGCAGCTGTTGTCCGGTACGGATACGCTTGGTCGCGATCCCTGTGCCGAGCACGGCTGGTACGCCATACTCGCGCGCGACGATCGCTGCATGGGACATGACTCCACCGATGTCGGTCACGATCCCGCGGACACGGGCGAAGACGGGAGCCCAGCTGGGCTCGGTGACAGAGCAAACGAGGATCTCGCCATCCTGTACGGTCTGGAGGTCCGCGACGTCGAAGATGACGCGTGCTGGACCTTCGACGACACCTGGTGAGGCTGCGAAGCCGCGCAGGATGTTGCTCTTCTCCCTGGTGATCCAGGCTCGGAGGCGTTCTGGGGTGATGCCCCAGAGCATGACGATCGCGGGATCAGCGATCTGCTCGGGGACGACTCCGAGCGCTGGTGGTGGATTGAATGCTCGCAGCTTGGCCAGCAGCATTTTGCGATGCTCGACGACTGCTGGCCAGTGCCGGGGCCCGAAAGCCTCGGTCCCGATCGACCAAGCGAGCAGAAGATCAGTGAGCGCTTGATGCACTTCCGTCCAGTGCAGATAGAAAAGATCATCGACCTCACGGAAGAAACCGTGTTCGACGAAGAGTGCACCCAGCTCGCGGAGCTTGTTCCACCACTTGCTCATGAACCAATGATCGACCCAGAACTTGTGATCTTCGATGGCGTAGTAGACCTGGCGGACGAGCGCGAGCAACTGGTCGAACGCCTGCCGGTCAGTATCCGTCGGAAGAAGCGCCCGGTACGCGGCAGTGATCCGATTGCGCTCCTCACGCACGCTGGATGTGTCGCGCTCGATCGACTCGCCGCGTCGCACACGCCTGATGTACTCGATCAAGACGGCGAAGATCGGGCTGGGATCATCGCGCCATGCGCGGAATTGGTGCTGTAGGCCGTCACCTGCGTTGATCCAGAACCACGGGTCACCACGTTGGTTCCATTCTTGCAGCCAGGCACGCCCGTTTTCGTGCTGTTCGAGTTCCGCGAAAACCTCGCGCCAGGAACGTCCCTCGACAAAGGCATCGGCGATACCGAGTTCGACCGCTCTTCTGGCCAGCGCTCGCAGTTCTTGATCGGGTCGCATCATACTGACGTCGATACCCGAGACCATCAAGGTGACTTGTTGGTCCGGAATTTCCGGGAAGAATCGCTTGCAAAAATCGTAGAAGGTCAGATATGCAGCGAAGCCGATCATCACGATCTCGCAATGGATCTGAGCGATGCGGAACAATGCTTCGATGACGCGGTTGTAGCTCTCTAGGATCGTCATCGTGGTACCGATACCGCGATGAGCGAAGACGAGTTCCTCCGGCTCGATCTCGGGAAGTTCGGGGAATGGGATCGCTTCCAGGGCCTGAATTTCGCGGACGACGCGCTGCTTCCAGTCCTCGTAGATGGACGCCCAGTTCTCGTAGTAGTGACCAGCTCGGCGCTGAAAGAGTTCCACGCGTTCCTGAATCTTTTGAGGATCGGTCACCGGAATGCCGCTGATATAAACGTAGCCGTTCAGGATGCGAAAGTCGACACCCAGTGCCGGCGGAATGCAAAAGAAGCGCGCATTCATCTCCCCGATCGCCACATAGAACGCCTCAGCGGTGATGACGTCGAAGGGAGAGATCGGCTCCGGGAAGTGCATGCCGTTGTAGAACCAGAGGCGTGACTCTTCCGATTCGCGGCGAGCTTGGGAAAAACGCATATAGGCTGGGTACATCGCTTCCCAGCCCTCGCATCCGGCTGGCGTCTCGACCTCGAAGGGACTCGGGAAGCGCAGGATCGTGCTCATGCGTGACCTCCGCTCAGCTGATGACGGCCCGCCGTTCGCTCGTGATCGAATCGCGCACCGACCATCCCTCGAACTGACAGCCGAATTGCTGACGACCACTCGAGGGGGTGTGCTGCCGTGACCTGCTGATCTCCGCCGCGCTCTTCGCTGCGGCATCGGCCGGGTGAGCTTCTGACCGGTTCGAAACGACGATCGACGTTCCGATCTGGAGCTTCAGTGATGAAGATAGAACACGGGTGGAGAGCTGTCAAGAGGCGCGGAAGGGGCCTCGGTCGTACTGGTACGACACGAAGTGCTGCCCGACCGCCCCAACGCTCGAGGTGCGGCAGACGAGCAGGCGGGCCAGCCGCGACGAACGGAGAGCGTTTTCCCTCTCTGCAGTTCGGGCGCTCCGCAGAGCGACTGGCGCTCCGGTCGTTTACCAATGCACTCAATCTGCTGCGAGGCGTGCTGATCCCTCGGTCGTGCGCTCGTAGCGAGCGGTGACCACGGTATGGAGTCCGCCTCGGATGTTGAAGTCAGCGATGACGGTCATCCGGCGCGGCTCGAGTGTCCGCACCAGGTCGTCGAGGATGGTATTGGTGACCTCCTCGTGATAGTGCCCCTCGTTCCGGTAGGACCAGAGATACAGCTTGAGCGACTTGAGTTCGACGATCCACTGGTCGGGGACATAGCGGATGGTGATCGTCGCGAAGTCCGGCTGGCCGGTTCGCGGGCAGACGCAGGTGAACTCGTTGGTCGTGATCTCGATCTCGTAGTCCCGCTCCGGTTTCGGGTTGGGAATGCGTTCCAGTTCTTTGCTCGGTTGCGTCGGCATGTTCGATCCTCCCCACCATCGTCGTGCTCGAGCAAGTGTAGCGAACGAGCGTCATTTCCTGTGTTCGCGGGGTGACTGGTCCTGCTCGGGTGGACGGCCGAGAGCCGTTCCTCCTTATGCGAACCGAGCCGTACAGCGGTTCGGAGACCGCTCGCTCGAGGCGTTACGCCTCGAGCAAATGCGTCTGCGCGGTGGCTCACTCCTCAGCGAATCGCCAAATCGTCCCGCCGACATCGGCCGCGTAGCCCTGCAGCGCTTCGGCCGCTCGTCCGCCCGTGACCGCAACGATGGTGTGTTGCGGAAGACTCGGCTCCAACTTGCGGAGTTCTCCCATCGTATCGCAATACCACAGGCTCGTGCCAGCAGCGATGAACCACCCGCCCGTACCCGCCCGGCCGAGGGCTGAGACCGCGTTGTCGAGTTCCCCGGCGATCCGGATCAGTGGGCGGGCGAGTGGCTGGCGAACGATCCAGACTTCGTTCTCGGCGATGACCAGGATCGCTTCGCCGTTCTCTGACCACAGCATGCGGACGATACCGGTCTCAGGCAATGGTTCCGACCAAGGATAGTGTCGCCAATCGCCGTCTGGAAGAGCGCGGATGGACAGAGCCTGACGTAGGTCGTCCATCCGCACCGTCAGAAGGGCGAGCGCGCGTCCATTCGGCGCCAGCGCTGCTCCCTGGACGAGCGCGAACGCATCGCTCTCGCTGGTCTGCCAGGTGATCCCGGCGTCGGTGGACGAGTGCAGCAACACGACGGGCTCGAGCGTCGGCTCGACATCGTGTTCGATCAGGAAGACCGTCCGCCCGTCATCGCTGACCAGAAGCCAGGTCGATTCGGAGATGTCGTCGAGCGAGTGCACCTCTTGCCAGTGCAGTGCATCGGATGAGCGGAGGACGGCGTCGAGTGCCAGTGCGAAGAGCGGACCGGTCGTACCGCCGGCGAATTGGGCGAGTCCACGATCGAGCACCACGCGCTCCCAAGTTCGACCCCCGTCAGGCGAGCGGAGCACCGTCCCCGAGTAGTCGCTCGTCACGAGCTCACCTCCGGCGCGGACGACGATGCCGAGCGGAAAGTGGCCGTACAACTCGTCGTTCCATTCGCGCCACGTCGTGACTGGTCGCTCACCGAAGAGGCATCCCTGCGAGAGGGTTCCGATGACCAGCCGTCGGTCGTCGAGCACAGCGAGACTGAGGGCGGGGCTGGGAAGATTCGGAAGCGCTTCCCACTGTTCACCGTCGGACGACCAGACGATGGAGCGATCACTGGCTGCGGCGACCACCGTCCCTGCGCGATCGCTGGCCAGGATGCTCCAACTTCCTGGGTGGGGGAGGGAGACGGCGCGCCAAGAGCGGCCACGATCGTCGGAGCGGAAAAGTCCCTCGTCTCCACCGACCAGGAAGGAGACACGCCCGCTCTCGTCCGTCAGGCAAGCACCGCACTCGAGGAGACCAGGGAGCGGAGCGACCGCCTGCCAGCGCCAGCGACGCGATCGGTTGACGAAAACCCCATCGCTGGTCACGAGCAGTGCGAGGTGATCCTCCGCGAAGCGAGGCGAAAGCGCGAGGTCAACGATCTCGACCTGGGTGGCCAATCCCGCATTCGCTGCTTCCCAGTTGGTTCCAGCGTCGGGAGAGACGAGCACCCCGTCGAGCTGATCGGCCACGACGACGAGTTGGCGTTCACCTTCTCGGCTCGTGCGGAGTGCGACGATCGAGGTCGCTTCCAGACAGCGTTGCCAGCTTCCATCGGCTTTCGAGCGATAGAGACCGGAGGGTGTCGCGATGTAGCGATCGCCCCAGGGAGCGATCGCGACCGGATTGGCCAACTCCAAGCGCCCCCAGCTCGCCGGAAAGGAGAGGGATACCCAGGGTTCGCCTGGCTGCGTTGCCGCGAATGCGCCACTGGCTGTTCCAGCGAGGAGTCTTTGCCCATCGGTGGCGAGGGAGAGTACCGCGCCGCCGGTCGGTCGGGCGAGCCGCTGCCAGGCTAGTCGTGTCATCGGTCGCGATCTCCTCGCGTTCAGGGCTCAGCGCTCGAGGCGGGCCAGGTCCGGTGGACGAGGACTTCGGTGGTGAGAAAGCTCCGTGCCAGGCTCCAGCTGGTCTGGACAGCCGCGTCGAGGACGCCGAGCGGATCGAGCAGACGAGCCGACCAGGGCTCGACCCACCGGTCAGCGCACACATCGTAAACCAAATCTGGCGCGACGGCGAGCGCTCGAGCCGCGACGGGGGCGGGATCCCGTCCGGCATTGGCGACGAGGGTCCACAACGGTTCGAGCAGTGCTTTGCGGGCAGCGCGGTACACGGCGCGTTCTTCCGGTGAGCGGCTCGTGGCGTCGTCCGCCAGGGCTCGCGCCGCAACGGCGAAGCTCGTGCCTCCACCGGGCAGAAGGCCACTCATCTGGGCGATCTGGATGGTGCGTGCGAGTCGCTCCACCATGGCCAGGCGGTACTCGCGCTCGGTCAGGGTAGCGGCACCGACGCGGACCTGGAGGAAGGTGCCGTGCAGTCTGGCCAGGCGCTCGCGTGCTCGCCGACGTTCGTCTTCGTTGCTGGCCGCTGTCAGTTCGGCCTGGGCCAAGGCGATCCGCTGCTGGATCGCTGCCCGCTGTCCGCGCCCACCGAGGATCGCGAAGGTCCACCGCGTGCCGGCGACCTGGCGAGCGCTGCCGAGATCGCCGATGCGAGCCTCCTCCAAACGCTCACCTGCCTGGTACCGGATGGCACGGCCGCCGGTCAGGGCAGCCAGATCTTCGAGGATACGGATCTGCTGGAAACCGACCGATGGCGCGGCGACAGCAGCGACCTGCTCCAGAACACCCCGAGCCAGATTGGCAGCGAGTAGTGCGAGGGCTTGGCCTTCGAGTTGGCCAGCGACGATGAACAAGCGGCGAACGCGATGTCGAGCACACGCTTCGAGGATCGGGAGGAGTTGTTGCGGTTCGCTCACCGTCCAGTCGGTGAGCACGATGCGTGGCTCGACGAGCTGCCATCGTGCCTGGCCCGAAGGGAGGAGTTCCGGTGCGAGGAGACGACTCTGCCAGTGCACGCCCTGAACGAGTTCGCAGCGGATCTCGCTGCGCTCGCTCGGATCGACCAGGACGATCCCTTCGGGACCGAGTGCCTCCAGGTTCTCGAGAAACTCGCTGGTACTCTCCGGAGAGAGGTCTAGCGGTGCCAGAAGGCCCGCCAGGTCGCGGATATCGTCGACTGGTCGAGCGAGCGAGCGGAGCGCGCGCCGGATGCGTGTCTCGCTCTCGTCGAGTGCGCGGCTGAGCGCCGTCGGCGCAAGACCAGCGGCAAGCAGCTGGTGCAACTCGCTGAGGAGGCGAGCGGCGAGAACGGCGGTGGTCGCGGCGCCGTCTCCGGTCTCTTCGTAGACGCGCCAGACCGCATGGCGGAGCAGCATGGCTCCAGCGTTCTCGAACGGATCGGGTAGTCGGAAGGTCCGGCGCGCGATGAGAGCGGCAGTGGAGAGTACCTCGACCGAGCCGGGCTTCAGCACCTGCTCGATGACGACCGTGCGCCCCAGCGGGCCGAGCGTCGGTGCGAGGAGTCGTGCGAAGGTCACACAGCCAGCTAGGAGCGGTGCGCGGGCGGCATCGCCGAAGCGAACGCGGGCGGTCGTCATCGAGCTGTCCTCGCTGTTGCACGATCGAAGCGGGGGACGCTTCGCGCATCCCCCGCACGAAATCCTGCGAATTGTCCCGGTTCAGGCCCGGTTCTCAGGCTTGCTCCAGATCTCCTGCGCGGCTTTCACGAAGTTGGCCAGTGCCTCGCGCGGCGAAAGTCGCCGGACGCAGAGGTCCTGCATCATGTCGCCGATCACGAACTTGGTGGCGAGTTCGCCGAAAGCTCCGAGCGGTGGTGCAGCGTAGGCCATGATCCGTCCGGTGGAGATGATTTTCTGGTATTCGCTATAAAGTTCGTTCTTTTGCCAGAGATCGTGCTTGATCATGTCCTTCCAGCACGGGATGAAGCGCCCTTTGAGCTGCTCGTTGATGTAGTTTTCGTACCAGCCTGGGTCCATGAGGGCGACGAGGCAAATCCGCGCGTTGTCGCCACCCTTTCCATTCTTGAACAGCGCTTCGGTCCAGACGTCGACTTGGCCGAAGGAACCAGCTGGACCAGCCGGGTAGCTGTAGAACCGTGTCTTCTGGGCGAGTTCCGGCTTGTTCTTGAGCAACCAGTTGTAGATGCTCGTCGGGTTCGAGGTGAGGACGAGTTGCTCGCTCTGGTAGCCCTGATTGTTGGCGCCGTCGTCCCAGTTGACCGATCCGGGCGGGATGATCTGGTCTTCGCTGTACATGGTCTGGATCAGTGCCAGGCAGTCGAGCCAAGCCTTGTCGTCAGCGGTCACGGCGAGCGAGCCGTCCTCGTTCTGCAATTTCCCACCGAAGGTCCAGACCATGCCGAGGGTGTGGTTATTGGTGTCGTTGATCCGGCCGAGCGTCATGCCGTAGTAGTAGAGCGGTGGCTTGGTGAGTGCCTTCCCCTGCTGACGGAACTCGTCCCAGTTGGCCGGGTACTTGAAGCCGGCCTGATCGAGAAGATCCTGGCGCGTATGGAAAGGCCAGGCATTGACGGCGAGCGGCGAAGCATACCAGCGTCCCTGGAAGGTGCAGGTCAGCTCGACCGGTTGCCAGACGCCTCCCTTCTGCTGAATGAAGGGAGCAACCAAATCGGTGATATCGGTCGTTTGTCCCTGAGCCCGCCAGAATTGGGTCTGATAATCGTAGAGGCGGTAGATGTCGGGTGGTGTCCCCGCTTGAACCGCGGCATTGAAGCGGTTGTAGCCTTGCGGGTTGTTGGGGATTTCCTCGAAGGAGATCGTGAAGCCGTTCTTCTGCGCTGTTTCCTCGAGTCGCTGCTTGATGAGGGCGGTCGTCTCAGGGAGATAATCGACGACCTGCCAGACGACCACCTCGCGACCAGGAATCGGTGTGAGCGCAGGCGCTTGGGCGGCGACAGCGGTCGGGGTCGGGGCGGCAGCCGGTGTCGGCGTAGCGGCGACCGGAGTGGGAGTCGCGGCCGGTGCAGGTGTCGGGCTGGGTTGCGGGGCCGGTGTCGGCGTAGCTTGCCCTCCACCGGCACAAGCGGCTAGCGTTGCGCCGAGCGTGGCTGCAGTGACGGCGAGAAATCGGCGACGCGAGAAACGTGTGGCCATGGCTCTCCTCCTCTCGTTTCCTCAGTCCTTGACGGCTCCAGTTGTCCAACCAGCGATCACCCAGCGTTGCCCGAAGAGGTAGATCACCAGCGGCGGGAGGGACATGATCGTTGCGGCGGCCATCATCTGCCCCCAGTAGTACTGGTCACCGACCACGTACGCGGCGAGTCCAACGGGAGCGGTCATGACCTGCTGTTTCTGCAGCAAGACCAGCGCATAGAGGAACTCGTTCCAGGAGAGCGTGAAGGCGAAGACCGCAGCGACGACGAGCGCGGGACCGGACAGGGGAACCATGATGCGCCAGAGGACCTGCCACCGGCTCGCACCGTCGATGAGCGCGGCTTCTTCGAGTTCGATCGGAACGGTACGGAAGTAGCCCATGAGCATCCAGGTCGCGAAGGGAACCGTGAACGTGAGGTAGGCGAGTGTGAGCCCGACCAGGTTATCGCGCAAGCCGAGCCGACTCATCATGACGAAGAGTGGGATGAAGAGGATCGTACCTGGAGCGAGGTAGGCATAGACGAGCAAGCGTGCCAGAACCGTGCGTCCGACGAAGCGGAGCCGGGTGAGTGCATAGCCAGCCATGGCCCCGAGCAGCGTGGAAACGACCGTGGTGGCGAGCGCGACGACAGCGCTGTTGCGAAGCTGGCGGAGGAAGGGGTAACTGGGGCCGAGAATCTTCTCGTAGTGCTCGCCAGTAAGGACACGGGGAACCAGTGTCACAGTGGGGCTGAAAAGATCGACATCGGCGCGCAGGGAGGTCGCCAGTTGCCAGTACACCGGGAAGAGCGTCCAGAACGCGAGTCCGAGCAGCAAAAGATAGCCGACGAGGTAATAGGCGCGGTTTTGTTGCGTCAGCCAGAGGACGAGCCCGCGCTCGCGTGGACGAGATGGTTCGACCGAACGGATCGCTTCGGCCATCGCTTCATCCTTCCTGGCGCAGCATGCGCCGCGTGAGGAAGTAGATGAGGATCGCGAAAATCGGGAAGAAGACGAGCGGGATGGCCGAGGCGATCCCCAGATCGTAAGCGGTCATCCCCTCGTGGTAGGCCAGCAAGGGGAAGGTTTCCGTCGCGTTCGCTGGCCCACCGTTGGTGAGGATGTAGACGTACTGGATCGCGTTGGAGGTCCAGATGGCGGAGAGCATGACGGTCACGGTGATCACCGGGGTGAGCAAGGGCAAGGTGATGCGGAAGTACTGCTGCAGCGGATTCGCACCATCGATCGCTGCAGCTTCGTACAGTTCGCGCGGGATAGCCTGGAGACCCGCCAGAAAGGTCATCGTCCAGAAAGGCGATCCTTGCCAGATCGCGGCGATCAAGACGGACCAGAGGGCGAGTTTGGGATCGGCCAGGAACAGGATCGGTCGCTCGACGAGTCCGAGATTGGTCAGGAGCGTATTGAGAACACCATTGACATCATTGTAGATCCACTTCCAGATCAAAGCCTCACAATCTCGCATTTGCCTGGACCGTTGCATTGCCGCAGAATGAACGTGGGGGGAAGCGATGACGGATTTGCCCGAGGCACGACGCGCGCGGAGCGGATGGTTCGTCTGCCCACACTGCGGCAGGCGACTGGCCTATCCTTGGAGTCCCGGAATTTACATCATGCGGGAGGGCTTCGCCTTCGTCACCACCCGGCGGCGGTGGCGACCCGCTGGTCGCCTTCAGCGCCTCCTCACGGAGAGGGGGGCGTACAGCCCGCGGGCCGCTAGCGAGCGGCCGAAACCATCGATCGAGCAGTTCAGCGAAGGCACGGTGGTCTACACCGCCCGGGGCATCGAGGGGCGCGGCGTGGGAACATGGGGTGACACGGTGATCTGTCTCTGCGGCGAGGTCTGCGTGCTGCCCTGGCATGACGAGCGAGCGGAAGCCCCGCCGGCCGACACCGACCGCCGGCGGGCCGGTTGACACCTGACCGAGCGGCTGGTACAATCTGTTCAAACGAGAAGCATCCCGCCGCAAGCGGGCCGGCCTGCTGAGACGACGCTGAGCGCGTGTGGGTGAGGCAGGCAAGTCGGCATTGGAGGTGGCGGGATGCCTGCCTCACGGAAGCCCAACTTCCCACGGGAACACTTCGTTGAGCTGGGCCGCAAGTCGGCGCAACGCCGACGGGGCTCTATCATCCTTTCGGCCGACGAGGCACGGCGACTGGTCGCCGCCTACGAGGCGTTGGCGGAGATCGCCAAGCGAGCGCGGCGGGCGGCGCGCGGTGACGCCGCGCACGCGACCGAAAACGAAGGGGGCCGCCCATGAGCGACCCCCTTCGCGCGACGTCTACCGGCCACTCGGTTCAGCCTGCGGATTTAGGGTACCACAGTCGCCGGGATGACGGCAAGGCACGAGCGGCCCTCTGGTACGCCCGCCGTCTCGGCTGGCGGGTCGTGCCGCTGCACTGGGCCGATGCCGACGGCCGCTGCAGTTGCCGGGCTGCCGACTGCCGGGCGGCCGGGAAGCACCCACTCCTCCGGGACTGGCCAGGGCGGGCTACGAACGACCGCCCGACCATCGAGAACTGGTGGCGCCGCTGGCCGAACGCAAATGTCGGAATCGTCCTCTCCCCGAGGCACGTCGTCCTCGACGTCGATCCCCGATCCGGGGGGGACGACGCCTTGGCGGAGCTCGAAGCGAGACATGGCGAACTCCCGCCGACCCCG
>NZ_JBRBZA010000078.1:0-5040 GCF_053493975.1 Thermomicrobium sp. | reverse complement strand
GGACCGGATACAGCGTGACCGATCGGCTGGATAGGGGTGCGGTGACGGTTCACCGATCGGGGCGAGCGCTCCGATGGAGCGTGCAGCGCGAGGAAGCTCCACCAGGCAGTTGCCCGGTGGAGCTGATTGTGCCGAACTGCGATGCACGTGGCGTGTCCCTCACTCGAAGAGGACGACTCCGCGGATGACGCGGCCTTCCAGGAGGTCCTGGTAACCCTGGTTGATCTGGTCGAGGGAGTAGGTTTGGGTGACGAGCTCGTCGAGCTTGAGGCGCCCGGCGCGGTAGAGCTGGAGGAGGTAGGGGAAGTCGACGCGAGGATTGACGTGGCCGTAGAGAGTCCCGACGACCTCCTTACCGAGGAGGACCAGATCGGCGGGTGGGACCTTCATGGAATCGGTCGCGATGGGGGCGAGGCCGACGACGACGCAGCGGCCAGCTTTGCGGGTAGCGCGGTAGGCGATGCCGATGTGTTCGGGTTCGACGTGGCCGATGGTGACGATGGTTTTGTCGGCGCCGACGCCATTGGTGAGGTCGAGGATGCGCTGGACAGGGTCGTCGTACTTGGCGTTGATGGTGTGGGTGGCGCCGAACTCCTGGGCGGCTTCGAGTTTCCAGTCGACGACATCGACGGCGATCACCTTAGAAGCGCCGGCGAGAGCGGCGCCCTGGACAGCGTTCATGCCGACGCCGCCGAGACCGAAGACGGCGACGACTTCACCGGCACGGACCTCGCCGCGCTTGGCAGCGGCGCCGACACCGGTGGGAACACAGCAGGAGACGAGACATGCCTTGTCGAGCGGGATATCGGGGTCGATTTTGACGATCGCATCGACGGGTGCAACCGTGTACTGACTGAAGCAGCCGATCATAGCGAATTGGCCGACCTCCTGGCCGTCCTTGGTGCGAAGGCGAAAGGTGCCGTCGAGTTGGGCACCGATGGTCGCTTGGGCTCCGCGATCGCAGAGGACGGGGATACCAGTGAGACACCAACGGCATTTGCCACAGGGAGGGATGAAGGTCAAGAGCACGTGATCGCCGGGCTGTACCTCGGTGACGCCGGGGCCGACCCGCTCGACGATTCCGGCTCCCTCGTGGCCGGGGACGATGGGATAGCGTGCGGGATGGTCGCCGGTCGCAAAGTGCCAGTCGGAGTGGCAGATACCGGTAGCGACCATCTTGACGAGCACTTCACCGGCTTTGGGTTCATCCAGTTCCAACTCTTCAATACTAAACACCTTGGTCGGACCATGGAGCACAGCTGCCTTCGTCTTCATTGGCTCCTCCCTTCACCAATCAACCGACCACACACAGGGCACTCTCTTGTATACTGTTCAATGAGAACCTTTACTGATGATAGTATAGCAGATAACCCGAAAGGAGTCAACCCTCCCGCAGTCACTGCGGGCATCTGGTTACTCAAGGCACGTCATCGGAGAAGAATCGTTGCGGTATGCTCGCAGAGTGTTGACAGCGCTCCGATGGGACGGATATACTCCGCGTCGGTATTCGACATGACCTGATCTCGCGAGGGCGAAAGTTGGCGCGAGGGAGACGGAGGGCGAGCTATGGAGGCGATGCTGGACACGGTGGTGCAGGGGGCATCTGTCGCTGAGGAGCAAGAGGCGGAAGCCACTCCACCGGCTGGAGAAGAGGAGATCAGCGAGGAGTTGGTCGAGCTGCTGGTGAAGGAGATCACCATCGACGGCATGTGTGGGGTGTATTGATCCAGGGGATGCGCTGGGACAGTCGTACCCGACTGGCACGGTCAGCGGCGCTCCGGCCGGAACCGTTCGGGGCGCTCGCTTATACGTATCATGAGCGTCGGCTCTTTTTCATTCCGCCTTGGCTGGTGCCGTTCGTGGAGGGGACTGGAAACGAGACGATCGGGGAGATGGCGCAACGCCTCGCGGCGGCTGGTCAATTGCCGGACGACGCGTTGGAGAAGCTCCTCCCGCTCCTGGAGGGGCTGCGCCGGAGGGGGGTCATCGATGTGGACTGAGGTGCTCCGCCGCGGATTGGATGCGCCGATCTGCCTGACCTGGGAGATTACCTACGCGTGCAACTTCAACTGTGTGCACTGTTTGTCCTCGTCGGGGAAGCGGGCGCCGGACGAACTCACGACCGAGGAAGCGAAGCGCTTGATCGACGAGTGGGCAGCTCTCCGAGTGTTCTACATCAACGTAGGAGGTGGTGAGCCGCTCCTCCGACCGGACTTCGTCGAGTTGATGGAATATGCCATCGCGCGGGGCATCGGCGTGAAATTCAGTACCAACGGTAGCTTGATCGACGAAGCGGTAGCGGACTGGATCGCGCGGACGCCTTATCTCGACGTCCAGATCAGCCTCGATGGCGTGACAGCGGAGGTGAACGACGCGATCCGTGGTGCCGGCTCGTATGCACTGGCCCGGCGCGCGATGGATTTCCTGGCAGCACGAGGCTTCTCGTTCAAAATCAATGTCGTGTTGACCAGGCGGAATTTCGAGCAATTGGATGACTTCTACGCGCTCGCCGCGTCGTATGGTGCGCAGTTGCGGGTGACGCGACTGCGCCCTTCGGGACGTGGTCGCGCAGTGTGGAGCGAACTGCGGCTGACACGTGCTCAGAGCCATCAGCTGTACGAGTGGCTCCTTCAGCATCCGGATGTTCTGACGGGTGACTCGTTCTTTCATCTATCCGCCCTCGGGCAGCCGCTCGAGGGCCTCAACATGTGTGGTGCAGGACGGATCGTCTGCTGTGTCGATCCGCGTGGAGACGTTTATGCCTGTCCGTTCGTGCTGACCGAGGAATTCAAGGCGGGGAACGTTCGCGAGCGGTCGTTCACCGAGATTTGGCGCCACTCCCCGCTCTTCCGTCGCTTGCGCGAGTGGGAAGCTGGCTCGACTTGCCAGCAGTGCTCGGCC
Organism: Thermomicrobium sp.; assembly: GCF_053493975.1. Taxonomy (NCBI): domain Bacteria; kingdom Pseudomonadati; phylum Thermomicrobiota; class Thermomicrobia; order Thermomicrobiales; family Thermomicrobiaceae; genus Thermomicrobium; species Thermomicrobium sp. Next base: position 2,139 of record NZ_JBRBZA010000078.1, on the reverse strand, counting down.
TACACGCGCTGCCAGAGCGGGTGCTTCGCGGTCAAGTACTTCACCGGTACGCCGCTCGAGGCACCGGATCCCGAATGCGTGTTTGCACCGGAAACTGGTCCGACGGACGTCGCGTTGCCGCTCCGCGTGCACCCGAAGCCGGTGCGGAGCCCGCGTCGTGCAGTAGTCGTTCCCGCGACGCGGTAACGCCGATTCTGGTTCCTTGTGCCAAGGCCGAAGGTCCGTGGCGAGCGCGAAGGAAGTAGCCAGCATCGGATGCATGCGCCGTGATCCGGAGCCCGCGGTCACGGTGGTTTGTCGCCTCTCGCCGCGTCTGCGTGTCGCGCACTGTGGTAACGCAGCTTGGCTGATCGCGACCCGTCCGCTCCGCCTACTACGGGTTCAGCCCCGCGTGGTGAAGCTACTCGAGGGATTACGGGTGGACCCTGATGTCGGTCGCGTGGTGAAAAGCTTTCCTGACCTTCGCTGGGAGACGGTGATGTCCTTCCTCGAACGGCTGGCTGACGAAGGGCTCGTCCGGTTGGTCTGGTCAGTGCCGGATGAAATGCTGCCGAGCGTGTCCGTGGTGATTCCGGTGCGCAACCGACCAGCTCAACTGCATGCGTGCCTGGCGGCGCTCGAGCGCCTCGACTATCCGCGCGAGCGACTCGAGGTTCTGGTCGTCGACGACGCGTCGTCCGATGACACGGTGGCGAGGGCTGAAACGTGGCGGAATCGTTTGCCGCTGCAGGTGATCCGCCTGCCTGTGCCGGTCGGTGCCGCCGCATGCCGGAACCACGGTGCGGAGCTGGCGCGGGGTGACATTCTCGCGTTTACCGATAGCGATTGTCGTCCGCATCCGCGTTGGCTGCGCGAGTTGGTGCCGGAGTTCGTGCGGTCCGGTGTCGTCGCAGTCGGGGGTGCCGTGTTGCCAGCTGACAACGAATCGTGGCTCGACCGGTACGAGGCGGTGGAGTCACCGCTGACGCACGGGCCAGAGCCAGCACGGGTTCAACCGCGCGGCGCGGTGCCCTACCTCGTCACAGCTAATCTGCTGGTGCGGCGTCGGGCGCTTTTGGAAGTCGGCGGTTTTGCACGGATCCATCCAGGTGAAGATGTGGATCTCGTCTGGCGGCTCTGTGAACGGGGAGGACGGATTCTGTATCGCCCAGCGGGTATCGTTCTCCATGATCACCGCGATCGGCTTTGGCCGTTCCTGCGCCGACGCGCTGCCTATGCGTCCTCCGAAGTAGTGCTGGTGCGGCGTCATCCACACGCTCGCCATCGGATGACGGTGCCAGTTGCCATGCTGGCGAGCATCGGCTGTGGGATCGGAGCAGGGCGACAGCGAGGACTGGTGATACTCGCGGTGTTGCCGCTGCTCGCTGATGTACTCGTTGCCCTCCAGCGGATCCGACGCTTGCGAGCTCCGGTATCGCTCGGAGAACTGGTGCTGGCCGAGTTCCGCGGCATGTTGGTCGCATGCTACTGGATAGGGCGAACGATCAGTCGCTACTACAGCTGGCCCGCTCTGGTCGCCGGGGTCCTCTTCCGGCGCAGAGGGTTCGGGCGGTGGCTTTCCGTGCTCGCTGGAGCGAGCCTTCTCGGGACAGCGAGTATCGACTACATTCGCAAACGTCCGAGCCTCGATCCGGTACGGTTCTTGCTCGCGCATCTGTGTGACGATTTGGCCAACAACGCAGGTCTTTTGGTCGGTTGTCTGCGCTCCGGGACCATCCGACCGCTTCTGGTGGAGCTCTCCCTGTATTGGCCACGCCTCGAGAAATCCTAAACGTTCCTCGTTTACGTAGCCGAGTCGGGTTGCCGGCTACGCGAAGAATGCACCCCCGCGCGAAGTCAGTCGCCGCGTTTTCCAGCGACTGGGTCGCAGTTCGTTCGACCAGATGTGGCGGTGCGGCAGAGATGTGCCGGAGACCAGTTACCTCGTCGCTGGCTGGATTCGTCGATGTGGATGGGGAGCGGTCATCGGGCGGGCCACGGCTTCGTCGCCGTTCACAGCTTCGTCTCGTCGGCACCGTTCTGCAACGCTATAGTTGCGTTGGAGACGAGCGCAGCTGATGGTGCCGGAGGGTAAGCGGTGAGCGAGGTTCGGATCACGGTTCGGCAGAACGGTCCCTATCACGTGCAAGGGCGCGTCAT
>NZ_JBRBZA010000077.1:0-9006 GCF_053493975.1 Thermomicrobium sp. | reverse complement strand
GGTCGACGAGGAGACGGGCGATGAACGGAGCGAGCGAACAGCAGTGGCAGGAGCGGATCACGATCGACGAAGCCGTCCTCGCGGGAAAACCAGTCATCCGCGGCACCCGGATCGCGGTCGAGCAGGTCCTCGACTCGTTGGTCTCGACGGTCGATGCCAGGCTGACCCCCCATCCCAAGCGTGTGTTCGTGCCGAGTAACTCTAGACAAGACTTGACGGGCCGACTCCGATGATTTACACTGTGGTCAGCTGGCCAGACCAGTTGAACGGATGAGGAAGACGTCGATGCGGATACGCGAAGTCGAGTTCATCGGTCTTCGCGCGCCTCTGCCAAAACCGGCACGCTTTTCGTGGGGTGAGGCATCGAGTCGTAATGTCGGTCTGGTGCGGGTCGTGACCGAAGAGGGTCTCGAGGGCTGGGGGGAAACGAGTGTTACCTTCCCCCTCTGGAGTTTGGAAGAGCGGGCGCTGACGGTTCGCGAGGGTGTACGGCCGCTGCTAGTGGGGCAGGAGTGGAACGAGCCCGCAGAGGTGGTTGCTCGACTCGAGGTCGCGCTGGCACCGCTCGGGCACTTGTGGTCGGTGGTCGCGATCCGCGCGGCGATCGGGGCGGTCGAGGTGGCGCTCTGGGATATCGTTGGACAAGCGGCTGGCAAGCCGCTTTGGGAACTCTGGGGTGGTCGGTGGAGTCGCGTGCCTCTCTATGCGGTCGGTTTTGCCGGGGACCGGCGTGAGATCGCGCGGCAAGCTGAACAGGCGATAGCAGCGGGCTACTCAGCGGTCAAAATTCGCGTCGGCTTCGACGAGGAAGCGGATTTGTCCCTCGTGAGGATGGTGCGCGAGGCGATCGGGCCCGAGGCAGGACTGCTCGTCGATGCCAACATGGCCTGGGGACGCGAGCAGGCCCGGCGGATGGCAGAGCGGCTCGCGCCGTACAAACTCGGTTGGCTCGAGGAGCCGCTCGTGCGCGACGACATCGAGGGGCTGGTAGAACTGCAAGGGCTACAGATCGTACCACTCGCGGCGGGGGAGAACGCGTATACGGTCGCGGATGGTCGCGCGCTCGTCGAGCGACGAGCGGTGAGCGTCGTGATGCCGGACATCGCTCGGATCGGTGGGGTGGGGGCAGCGCGGGCGGTCGTTCAGTTGGCGCGCGAGGCTGGTATCCCGTATAGCCCGCACCAGTACGGTTCGGAGATCGGCTTTGCTGCGGCGTTGCACCTATGCACGACGGAGCCGGGGTGCCACTCGCTGTTACGTGATGTTTCGCCGTGGGAACTGCGTAGCGCGATCGTCGGGAGCGAGCCGCTAGTCGACGCTGGGCAGGGCTTACCGCCGCGGAGGCCTGGGCTCGGTGTCCGTGTCGATCGGGTGAGAGCGGAGCGGTTCCGCGTGGTGTGAGAGTGCGCGTGGGGGCGATCGATCGAACGGAGAGGAGACAGGTGATGAGCGACGTTCTCGGAAGCGGTCGCTGGACACGTCGGGATCTACTCAAGGGTGTCGGAGTCGTCGGATCGGCGGTGCTGGGCTCGATGCTCCTGGCTGCCTGCCGGGGTGGAGAGCCGACGCCGACGCCGAGCCAACCAGCGATGGCGAGTCCGACCGCTCGAACAGCGGCGATGCCGACGCCGATGGCGACGCCGGCTGGCCCATCGAAGTATGCGGGTGAAACGCTGAATTTGATGATCATTCAGCCGCACGTGGTAGCTGGTCGCATCATGGCGGAGGAGTTCAAGAGTGCGTACGGTGTCACGGTGAACGTAGCGGCTGTGCCCTACGACCAGGTCCAGGCGAAGGCGACGCTGGACGTTCAGTCGGGGGCGAATCAGTTCGATATCTTCGACTATTGGTACATCACGGTAGGTGCCTTGGCTCGAGATGGGATTCTCGAGGACTTGACTGATTTCATCGAGAAAGATCCGGAGATCGACCCCGGAGACTTTATCCCATCGATTTTTGACACGTACACGCTATACGAGGGGCGCCGCTACGGCCTGCCCTATGACGGCGATACCCATGTCCTCTTCTACAACGTAGAACTCTTCCAAAAGTACAACCTGCGAGCACCGACGACGTGGGAGGAGTATCTCCAAGCAGCCAAGACCATCACCGAAGGGGAGAAGAAATCAGGCATTTATGGTTGTGCTGTGATGGGGGCGAAAGTCCCGATCATCATTTGCTCGAGTTACTCGAACCGGTTGGGTGGTTTCGGGGGCCGTTATCTGGATGACCAAGGACGCCCACTCTTGACGAGTCCCGAGGCGATCGCGGCTGCCGAGGCTCTGCTCGAGGTCGCTCCCTATGCGCTGCCGACGCCATTGGAGACCGCGTTCGAGCAGGCGCTGCCAGCGTTTCTCCAAGGGCAGGCAGCGATGATGGAGTTCTGGACCGATTTGGGCGTCTATTCCGAGGATCCCTCGCAGTCCAAGGTCATGGGCAAGTGGGATGTCGTGCAGATGCCGGTCGGTGGCGGCAATCAGCAACCTCGTCCATCCCTGAACGCCGGGTTCGCCTTCGGTGTCTCAACCGGATCGAAGAAGAAGGAGCTGGCTCGTGAATTCATCAAATTCGCGACCAGCAAGGAGATGCACCGGAAGCTGTTGACGACGACAGGTAGCGGCATCGATCCGACGCGGCGCTCTGGTTTGGAATCGAACGAGTACAAGACGTTTGCACCGAAAGTGCAGCGCGCAGCCGCTGCCGCGCTCAGTGGTGCCTTCCCTTGGCCGACGATTCCGGAAGCGCCCGAACTCATGACCGTTTTGGCTGACGAACTAGCGCTCATGCTGCAAGGGGCGAAGACCCCGCAACAGGCGCTGGCTGATGCACAGGCTGCGTGGGAGCGCATCTTGCGGAGCTGACGAGTGAGGATCGATCGAACGGTGCTGGTCGGGCGTCACCGCTGGAGTAGACGACTGGTTGGCTGGAGTCTGGCAAGCCCTGGGCTGATAGCGGTCAGCGTGATCGCCATTTACCCGGTCGTGGCGTTGGTGCTCTTCAGCATCAGTCAGTCGACGCTCGGCCAGCCGTTTCGCGACTGGGTAGGATTCGAGAACTTTCGCCGGGCATTTCAGGACGCAGTGTTCCGCTCGGCATTGGTCAAAACGGTCCTCTTCGCCTCCGTCCTAACGGTGGTGGAGATGGTGTTGGGCGTCCTGCTCGCCCTCCTGCTCCAACAGGTGCGGCGGGGTGGGTGGCTGCTGCGCACCCTGGTGCTGTTGCCATTGATGACTCCTCCCGTGATGCTCGCATTGGCCTGGCGACTCGTCCTGGCTCCGAGCGGGGGACTGTTGAATCGTTGGCTGCAAGGGGCGGGACTGATCGATCAGCCGATCTCTTTCCTCGGGTCACCGCTGCTGGCCTTTCCCTCGATCGCGGTGGCCGATATCTGGCAATGGACACCGTTCGTCGCACTCCTGACTTTTGCGGCCTTGCAGCTCCTCCCGTCAGAAGTCGAGGAGGCGGCCAGGCTCGATGGGGCTGGATCCTGGACGCGTCTTTGGGTGATGACCCTGCCTATGTTGGCACCGGTTCTCGCGTCGATCCTCTTGTTGCGCTTCATCATGGCGATGAAGCTGTTCGATTTGGTATACGTCCTCACCTTCGGTGGGCCAGGATTTGCGACGACGGTCGCTTCCTTCTACATCTACCGAGTCGCGTTTCAACAATTCAATGTCGGCTATGCTGCGGCGATGACGATCCTGACCGGAGTGACGGTCGGTTTGGTGACGCTACCGGTTTCTTGGCTTCGGTCGCTGGCGCAGCGCTTGGAGATCGGGTGATGGCACGCGAGTCGGTCGTTGCTTCCAGCGGCAAGGGCGTAGCGATGCCGCTCATCCTGCTGGGCCTCTGGCGCCGCGTGGTCGTCTCGCTCGGGATCCTGCTGACGGTGATCTTCGTCGTCAGTCCGATTCTCTACTTGGCTATTCTCTCGATTACGAGCCAGGGTGAAGTGCTGAGTGGCCGGATCGTGCCGGAGCGGCCGGTGATCGAGAACTGGCGGATCGCCTTCGAGACGGTTCCCCTGCTGCGGTTCCTGCGCAATTCGCTCGTCGCCGCCTCGTTGAGTAGCGTGTTGACCCTGGCTATTAGTTTTCCATTGGCCTACGCAGTGGTGCGACTGCGAACTGGTGGACGCGTAATTCCCACGGTGGTGCTGGCGTCATATACCGCACCACCGGTGGTGGCAGCGATGCCGCTGTTCTTTTTGTTGCGTTCTTTGGGATTGATCGACAGCGTCATCGGGCTGGTACTGGTCTATGCGGCGGCGAATGTCCCGGTCGCCTTTTACTTGCTGGATAACTTCTTGCTTCGCATACCAGAGGAAATTGAAGAAGCAGCCTGGCTGGACGGGGCCGGGACGCTCCGCGTTCTGGCAGAGATCGTGTTCCCATTGGCCTTGCCTGGATTGACGGCGACGGGGATCATCTGTGCGCTCCTCGCTTACAATGAATTCTTTTTCGCTCTCTTGTTCACCTACAGTCCAGCGGCGCAAACGCTTCCCGTCGCGATCTCGCTTTTCCAGGGCGAGAAGCTCGTCCAGTTCGGGCAAATGGCGGTGGCCTCGCTGACCGGGATGATTCCGGTGTACATGGTTGGCATCCTGCTCCAACGGTGGCTGTTGGGCGGCCTGACCGGAGGTATCAAGTGAGCAAGCTAGTGTTCAGTGCGGTGCAGCGCGAAGCGCTGTGGAGCGAAGCAGCGGAGCAATTGAAAGGCTTGATACGCAGTCGCGCTCTTCCGCCGGGAAGCCGGTTACCGAGCGAGCGAGAGCTTTGTCGTCAGCTTGGCATGAGCCGGGTCTCACTGCGCGAAGCGCTGCGGGCGCTCGAGTACGCGGGGTATCTCGCGATCGTTCCGGGTCGGGGAATCTACGTGCGCGAGGCCAGCGAGATCGGTCAACGCTCGCTCGAAGAGTGGCTCCGGCAGCACGACGACCTCGTCCAAAAGATCTTCGAGTTTCGCGAACTTTTCGAGCCAGGGGTTGCACAGTTGGCGGCGGAACGTGCTAGTTCGCAGGAGATCGAGCAGCTCGCATGGTCCATCGCGGCGATGCGGGCAGCGTGGAACGAAGGTGATCTCGATGCGGCGATCGCGGCGGACGCCGAGTTCCATCACTTGCTGGTGCGGATCACACGGAACGATCTCATCGTGCGCTTTTTGGAACAGCTGCTGCGAGCAACCGGAGAGGAGCGCAGAGCAAGTCTGAATATTCCGGGTCAAGTCGAACGGGCGATCGCTGGGCACGCGGCGATCCTGGAGGCGATCCGAGCGCGGGATCCGGATCGGGCTGGCGCAGCAATGCGCCAACACCTGCGCGACGCATGGCGCTACATCGCGGCGTGGCTCGCCGGGGAGTTAGATCCGGTTTCAGGGGAGATTCGGGAGAGCGGATCGAAAGGGGGTGTACCGTGAGCGAGTCGCGAGTGGTGATTTATCCGGAGGAAGTTCTCGAGGGCGCACCGATGCAGAGTGCTGATCGGGCGGTGCGTGACCTCAAGCTGATCTACCCCGAGACAGGTTTCGACGCCATGACGCTCTGTCTGGGGGTGGTGGAGATCGAGCCTTATCACCACAGCCCGTTGCACAAGCACCGCTGCGAGGAGGTGTATTACGTCGTCCAAGGAACCGGTGAATTGGAAAGCGCTGGTCAACGGTATCCACTTCGTCCGGGCAGTGCCGTGCTGAACCGGCCGGGCGTGCCGCACCGCGTGTACAACACGGGGAGCGAGACGATGCGGCTCGTCGTCGTCGCTGGCATCATGCTCGTCCCCCTGCTGCCGAACTGGCCTACTCCGTCGCCGTACGAGATTCTCGAAGGACAGCCTGCCTGATGACGTGGTATCGAGGAGCGTCGCCATGGAGAGCGCTGCAGCACGTACACCAGCAGCATTGGCCCGTGGTCTGAGCGCGCTGATCGACGTTCTGATTCCCGGCGATGACTTGTTTCCAGCTGCTTCGCTCGCTGGAGCGACGGGACTCGTCTTCGAACGGCTCCGTGCACTGGAAGGTGAGCGATTCGTGGAAGATGTGCTCGCCTATCTCGATCAGGCAGCTGGGGGGCGGGAGTTCGCCGCGCTCCCAAGCGAGGAGCAGCGGCATCTCGTGGCGCAGCTGGAGCGAGAGCGACCGACCTGGTTCGAGCAGCTGCGCATGGTTACCTACCTCAGCTACTACCAATTGCCGCCGGTCGTGCGTGCGGTCCGGGCGCTCGGCTTTGAGTACAACGAGGCGCCGCAGCCCCGCGGGTACTCGATGGATCCCTTCGACCCCGCGGTGGATCTGCCTAAGCAGTCCAGGGGTGCGTACGTTCCGACCGATGCCGTTCGACGTGTCGATCTGAGCGGTCTGGGGGACCTGACCCAGACGGTCGACTATTGAGGAGGCGGTCATGCTCACTGCAGCGACACCACGGTCACCGCGAGAACCGGTCGATGTCGTCGTCATCGGTGCTGGAGTCGGTGGCGCCATCACGACGATGGTTTTGGCGGAGGCTGGCCTGCGCGTCGTCTGCTTGGAACAAGGGGGGTGGATCCGGCCGACGGATCACCCACATGCCTCGCCGGACTGGGAATGGCAGCGGCTCACTCGCTGGAATACGGCACCGAACGTCCGCCGCTTACCCGCGGATTATCCGATCGATACTGATGACGAGCGCACGTTGATGTGGAACGCGGTCGGTGGGTCGACGATCGTCTACACAGCGACCTGGCCGCGCTTTCGGCCGAGTGACTTCCGCAAAGGTACCGAGCACGGGCTTGCTCCTGACTGGCCGATCACGTACGAAGACCTGGCACCGTATTACGATGTGATCGACCAGATGGTGGGTGTCAGTGGATGGCTCGGTGACCCAGCCATACCGCCGCGTGGGCCGTTCACCTGCCGGCCGCTGCCGCCGGGGCCACTCGGTCGCGTGGTCGCGCGCGGGTTCGACCGCCTCGGGTGGCACTGGTGGCCGATGCCGTGTGCCATCCTATCGGAAGACTTCGGGGGGCGGCCAGCTTGCAACAACTGTGGGAACTGTCAATCGGGCTGCTGGCGTGGCTCGCTCAACGATGTCTCGCTGACGATCTGGCCGCGCGCGTTGGCAGCGGGAGCGGAGCTGCGCACCCATGCCCGAGTCGAGCGCATCGAGACTGACGATCGCGGACGGGCGACCGGTGTCGTTTACATCGATCTGATGACCGGAACGCGGCACTTCCAAGCAGCTGAAGTGGTCGTTGTGAGTTGTAACGGGATCGGCACGCCGCGTCTTTTGCTCAATTCGGCCTCAGGCCGATTCCCGAACGGACTCGCAAACTCCAGTGACCAAGTCGGACGCAATCTCATGCATCATGTGCTTGCGATTGTCGAGATTTGGGTCGATGAGGTCCTGGATTCCCACAAAGGAATCGTTTCGGCCGCTCTGATTTGCGAGGAGTTCGCCGAGACCGATATCCGGCGTGGCTTCGTCAACGGTCTAACGATCCACATCGCGCGTTTGAATGGAGCGGGTTATCAAGCGCTGGGCTCGCATAGCGGGAACGTGGCTCCATGGGGACCTGAGCATCACGAGTGGTTCCGTCGACACTTTGGTCACGGTTTCTGTGCCTTGGTCGTCGGCGATGACTTGCCGCGGCCAGAGAACCGAGTGACGCTCTCCCCGGACAAGAAAGACGACACCGGTATTCCAGCTCCGCGCATCCAGTACCGGGTCTGTGAAAACGACCGCCGCCTGATCCGCTTCGGTATCGAGCGAGCACTGGACCTCGCGCAAGCGCTGGATGCCTTCGACACCGAGGTGAACGACTTCGTCCTCCCAGGCAAGGGATACACCCCTCCCGCGTGGCATCTCCTCGGTACCTGCCGCATGGGAGCCAGTCCGGACGATTCGGTCGTCACCAAGTGGCATCAGAGTTGGGATGTCCCCAACTTGTACATCATCGACGGCAGTGTGCTCGTTACGGGCGGCGCCGTCAATCCGACCAGCACGATTTCTGCTCTCGCCCTGCGGGCAGCGACGCACCTGCGCGATCGGTTCGCGGAGGCGCGGCGGGCGACGGGACCGATCGATCTCGATCTACCTGGCTGATCAGGTCACGGACTGCGTTGCACTGATGGCTGCGCTCGTGCGGTCCGAGAGCTGACCGACGCTCAGGCTCTGATGCTTCGGCCTCCCGGGGGACGCGCTGGAGCGGAGCTCGCGCCGGGCAGATCCGCTGCGGTTCGTCGCTTCCCGCTGGGCGGGTGCGACTGCGGGCTACTGACCCACTTGCGTTCAGTTCTCGGTCAGCCGCGTGTGCTGCCCGGTGAATACGTGCTACTCGGCCGGTGACCCGCACGACGATCGGTATCCCGGTGGTAGTGTGGACCGCTAGCCGTGTCCGCGCGATCGTTCACTCGATGGACGAGCGGGAGCTTGGCCGTGGATCTCGCTGGTCGCTAATCCGGGATCGGCGACAGCGCGACGGTGGATCTCCGAGTAGGCCATGCCGCGTACTACAGTGATGCGCGTTGTCCCGGAGGGAATCGTAGGCTCGCAGCGTGCGACCGTCGAGGCCAGAGAACGGGACAGTCAATTCGCCGTGCGGGTGCTCCACGTGGCCGGTGAGCCGACTGTGATCCCGTTCCTGATGAAGCGTGGGGCGGATATTCGTGGGGTCTGTCCAGTCACTGGGCTGAGTGCTCGGCTCGTCGGGCCGAGTTTCAGGCGGATGTTTTGGGCCCCCTCGAGAAGGTGTGCCGGAAGCCTCGGCGACAGCGCGGGGGGCGGCGTTGCTCGCTGGTATGGGACTCGGCCTCTGGGATCTCCGAACAGTTGCAGCGCACTGGGCGTACCGTCGCATTTACGAACCGGCGTTGCCGGAAACGAGAAGGCGTGCGCTTGTCGCGCAGTGGGAACGAGCGGTCGAACGGTGCCGCAGCTGGGTTTCGGACGAGAGCGGCTCCCCATAGTCTCGTGCGCTCGGTCAGACTGCGCCTGAGCGCATCCGCTCGTCTCCCGGTGGTGGGGCGAGGGGGGAGCGG
>NZ_JBRBZA010000076.1:0-23752 GCF_053493975.1 Thermomicrobium sp. | reverse complement strand
GAAATCGTAGTAGAACCCGTCGCTGATCGCTGGGCCGATCCCAAGCTTGCTTCCAGGGAACATTTCCAGTACGGCCTGCGCCATCACATGTGCGCAGGAGTGCCGCATCCTCGCCAGCTCCAGGTCGGCTTTGCTCTCCGTGACAACCTGAACATCCATGTCCTCGGTGATGCCAGACATCATGCACCCCCTTCACCGACTCATCGCACCGTTCAAACCAAAAGGGGCCTGCCGCACCCAGAGGGACGACAGACCCGTCCTGACGTGGTTCCACCCTCGTTCCGCCCTACCGCGCCTCCCTACGGTAGGACGCTCGTCACTGCCCAGTAACGGGGGCAAACCGGGCACGGCTACGAGACACAGCGTTCACCGGCCAGCTCACGGGTGGTCTTCACCGGGCACGCCCCTGATGAGGCTCACAGCCAGCGGCCTCATCTCTCTGAACAGGTATCACCCGGCTACTCCCCCGGTCGACGCCTTTCCGCGCTGGCTCACTCGCTCAGCCGATCCCGACATCCGGATCGGAACTGGAGACCCGCGCTACCCGTCTCATGGTGAAAACCCGCTGGCGCCCCGGCTGGCCCCAACGGGCTAGTGGGCGGTAGTAGACTCGAACTACTGACCTCCACGATGTCAACGTGGCGCTCTAACCAGCTGAGCTAACCGCCCATGCCGCTACAGATTATAGCCGAGCTGGTTACTCCGTGCAAGAGATGCCTCTGCAACCCAGTGACCGGCCGACCGTACGCTGCATTCGCTTCTTCTCATATCACCACCATTCCGACCCCTCTGCGCGCTGAGACTCCGGTATGCCTGTGCGTCAGCAGCGTGCCGGAAGCGCCTTCCCGACATCGCGGGTGTTCCCGCTGGTCGATCGCGAGTTCTCACAGCTTGGGGTTGCCTGATTCCTCGAAGCTAACCTTCAGTGTCCGAAGTAGCTGTAAATGACCTCGCGCGGACGCCACGTGATGCTCCACTCGGCGAAACGATCCAGCAGAGACACCGCTTCACGATGGAGCGGCTGCAAGTTGGGATGCCTGACCTTGTACTCGCCGCTGAGTTGACGTGTAACGAGTTCGGAATCGGTCATGACTGAGACGGCGAAACTCGCTGGCGACGCACCCTCTCGCTCGAGTTCTGCCAAGAGCACGTGGAGTGCCGCGAGGAGCGTGCGATATTCGGCTTGGTTATTCGTGAGTTCTTCGCCGAAGTCGATCCGCTCGACGATCGGTGGTCGATCGGGTAGCTCCAGCCGGTAGCTGCCATAAGCGGGACCAGGGTTGCCCTGAGAGCCACCGTCGAAGATCACCACGATCGTTCGCCGACCTTCCTGCAACTGGCCTTTCTTCATCTCATCTCCTCATCGACAAGCTGGAAGCTGGGCCGGAGCCCAGCTTCCAGGTTCCTCGCGATTCCGGTCAGCGTCGTCAGCTGGCGACTGCCGCGTGACGAGCGCGCGATTCTTGGATGATCGCTTCGGCCAGATGTTGTGGAACGGGCTGATAGTGACTGAACGCTGTGTGGAAGGTTCCGCGGCCCTGCGTGAGCGAGCGCAGCTCGGTCGCGTAGCGCTGGATCTCGACCAAGGGAACTAATGCTTCGATCGTCGTTCGACCGTTGTCGCCTGGCGACATGCCGAGCACCTGAGCGCGCTTGCCGTTCAGGTCACTCATGACGTCACCGGTATAGGCGTCGGGAACCGTGACGCGCAGCCGCATGATCGGCTCGAGGAGAATAGGCTTGGCTGCGGCCTGTCCTTTGCGGAATGCTTGTGCCGCCGCGATCTTGAAGGAGAGTTCGGAGGAATCGACGGAGTGGTACGATCCGTCGACGAGGGTCACCTTGACGTTGACGACCGGGTAGCCGGCGAGTACGCCCTCCTCCATCGCTTCGCGGACCCCCTTCTCGACCGCGGGGATGAACTGTTTGGGCACGACGCCACCGACGATCGTCTCATGAAACTCGAACTCCGCGTCCGGCAAGGGCTCGAGATCGAGGAAGACGTGACCGTACTGGCCGTGACCCCCAGTCTGCTTCTTGTGCTTGTATTCGACTCGACGGACCGGCACGGAAATGGTCTCCCGATAGGGGATGCGTGGAAGGCTCCAGTCGACATGCACGCCGAACTTGCGCGCCATGCGGTCGAGCGCGATTTGGACGTGGCTTTCGCCGAGTCCAGACAGCAACGTCTCCCCAGTTTGGTTCTCGCGCCCGACGCGCAAAGTCGGATCTTCTTCGAGGATGCGATGCAGCGCGGTCCCCATCTTGTCGAGGTCCGTCTTGGTTCGAGGAGTCACGGCGACCGTGAATACCGGTTCCGGGAATTCGATGCCGGCGAGTCGGATAGGTCGAGCGGGATCGGTCAACGTATCACCGGTCCGCGCGACTTGCAACTTGGCGACCGCTCCGATGTCTCCTGGTCCGACTTGTCCGACCGGTGTCTGATCCTTGCCGCGCACGATGAACAGCTGACCGATCCGCTCGGTCTCGCCGCGTTGTGGGACGGCGGCCTGCGAATCGGTCCGCAAGGTGCCCGAGTAGACACGAAAATAGGACAACTTCCCGACGAATGGATCGGCGATCGTCTTGAACACGACCGCCGCGAGTGGTCCAGCGGGGTCGGGAGCGAGTTCGATCGTATGGCCGTCGTTGCGTTCGCCGCGAACTACTCCCGGAGCGGGGAAGTAATCGACGATCGCGTCGAGGAGCGGGAGAGCCCCCTTGAGTGACGTTGCAGCACTGACGAACACGGGCACGAGGCTTCTGCTCGCGATGGCTGCGCGGACGCCTGTCCGTAGTTCGTCCAGGGAGAGCTCGTCCCCTTCGAGATAGCGCAGCGTGAGTTCCTCGTCGCTTTCACAGGCGGCTTCGACGAGTTGGGTGCGGAATTCGTCGAGGAGTGGAACCAGTTCGTCAGGAAGGGCAGTCGGTTCGACACCGCCGTTGTCGGTGAATTGGTACGCCTGCCCACTGAGGACATCGACGTATCCGCGGAAGGTCTTTTCTTGTCCGATCGGCAGTTGCATCGGGACGACGCGATTGCCGAATGCCGTACGAGCGCTGGCGAGCGCTTTGGCGAAATTCGCGTGTTCACGGTCCATCTTGTTGACGAGGAGCGCGCGCGGAAGATCGCGCGCCTCCGCCAGTTCCCAGACGTGCTCGGTCCCTACCTCCACACCGACAGTCGCGTCCATCGGGATGAGGACCGCATCGACGACGCGCAGCGCGCTGTGTACTTCACCAACGAAGTCGAAGTATCCAGGCGTATCGATGAGGTTGATCTTGTGATCCCGCCACTCGAGCGGAATGATGCTGAGGATGATAGAGATCCGTCGCTTGTGCTCGTCCGGATCCCAATCGGAGACGGTCGTTCCGTCTTCGACTCGTCCGAGACGTGAGATCGCGTGGGTGGCATACAGGAGCGCTTCGGTCAAGGATGTCTTGCCGGTTCCGCCGTGTGAAGCGAGTGCGACGTTCCGGATCCGTTCAGGGGGATACTGCTTCACCGTACCCTCCTCACTAGCCAAACCAGCTGCCAGTGACCAGCGATCGACTGGCTAACTGGACTTGGTAATAGGACGAGTCGCCACATGGCGCACCTCGGCTTACGGGACTGGCACTTGCTAGTATAGCGCGCTGAGTGGGGTCCAGGTACACAGGATGGCGGAGTGAGTAGAGGAGTGAGTGCATGACGAGGCCGGAACAGAGTCGGGCGGCCGAGAAGGAGCAACTGTACCAGCTGGTCCGTGAACTGGCGCAACTCGATGGCGTCTCGGGCCACGAACAACCGGTCGTGGCCAGACTGGTGGACCTCTTGAGCCCGTATGCTGCGTCACTCGAGGTCGATTCGTTCGGCAACCTGTTCGCCTGGCTGCCCTCGCGCACTGAGCGACCGGTCCTGATGATCTCTGCGCACTCTGACGAGATCGGACTACTGGTCAAGGGGATCGAGCCGAACGGCTTCCTGCGAGTGGAGAAAATCGGTGGTGTCGTCGACAGCTTGCTTCCGGGGCGGCGCGTCCGCGTCCGTGGTTACCGCGGAGTGATCGGGGTTCGTCCTGGCCATCTCCAAACAGCTGAAGAGCAGCGTTCGGTGCCACCGGTTCGTGAACTGTACGTCGACCTGGGTTATGACTCGGTCGATGCGGTCCGATCGCTCGGCATCGAGATCGGCGATCCCATCGCGTACGATGAGCCAGTGGAGCGACTCGCTAATCCCGAGCGCATCTGTGGGAAGGCGCTGGATAACCGGGTCTCGTGTGCCGTACTCGTGCGTCTTGCCGAGCGACTGCGCGGAGCCGAACTACGGTGCCGAACCGTTCTCGTGGTCACAGTTCAAGAAGAAGTTGGTCTTCGTGGTGCAGAGATGGCCGCATACCGTCTTGCACCAGATGCCGCCATCGTCGTGGACACGGTGCCAGCGGGCGGTACTCCAGATACGGACGTGGTGAAAGACTTGGGTATTCGCCTGGGTGAGGGGCCGGTGCTGGCGCTCGCCAGCGGGATGGGGGGCGTGCGTGGGCATCTGGCTCATCCGGGTATGCGAGATTTTCTCGTTCGGGTTGCAGCTGAGCACGGTATTCCGATTCAACGCGCCTTGTTCCCACGAAGCACGTCCGATCTTGCAGCGATTCATCTCGTGCGGGGCGGCATACCCTCGATGGTCGTCAATATCGCTCGACGATATTCCCATAGTCCAGTGGAGACGCTCGATTTGGAAGATGTGGTCTGGACGCTCGACCTCTTGGAAGCGGCGGTGCGCTCCTTCGACGAGACGGTGAGGTTCTCTTTCCTCGCTCCTACTGTGTGAGGATAGCCAGTCTCAAGTCTCCGATGAGCGGCGCATTCGCTCGTATGCCGAGCGGAGCCCGTACAAGGTGAGATCCGCTTCGATGGCACTGAATTCGGGCACGAGCGGCGCGATCAATGTCGCGAGTCCACCGGTCGCGATCGCTGGCGCCTCGTGCCCGAGTTCGTTCCGGATACGTCGGATGAGGCCACGCACGAGTTCGGCATAGCCCAGAACGGTTCCAGATTGGAGACCTTCGCGAGTGTTGCGGCCGATTGCACGAGGAGGTGCCTCGAGGGCAACGGTGTAAAGACGTGCTGCTCGCT
This sequence comes from Thermomicrobium sp., assembly GCF_053493975.1. Taxonomy (NCBI): domain Bacteria; kingdom Pseudomonadati; phylum Thermomicrobiota; class Thermomicrobia; order Thermomicrobiales; family Thermomicrobiaceae; genus Thermomicrobium; species Thermomicrobium sp. The sequence continues at coordinate 18,637 of NZ_JBRBZA010000076.1, read as the reverse complement.
GCGTCAGTGCCTCGAAAGCGACGGTGATCCCGGGAGCGATGGCACCGCCGATGTACGCGCCGTCGGCATCGATCACGTCGAAGGTCGTTCCGGTACCGAAGTCGACGACGATGACAGGAGCGCCGTACCGTTCGACGGCGGCTATCGCGTTGCAAATGCGATCGGCCCCGACCTCGGCGGGGTGCTCCACCCGGATCGGAATACCATAGTCTTGCGAACCGTTGACGATGAGCGGCTCGAGGACGAAGTAGCGCTGAGCCAGTTCCTGAAACGTCACTGTCAACGATGGCACGACGCTCGAGATGGCGATCCCGTTGACCGCGCCGAGCGAAAGCCCTGCGCTCTGACTCAGAACGCTGAGTTGGACCCACCATTCGTCGGGCATGCGGTCCCGCGCCGTTGCGAGTCGCCAACGAGCGCGCAGTTCGTGACCAGCGAACAGGCCGACGACAACATTCGTGTTGCCAATGTCGATCACCATCAGCACTGGCAGGCTCCTCGTACTTTTCGGAAATCCGAGCAGCAGCCTTTCAACGCTGTAGAGAGTACCCTAGATCACGCGACTGGTCGCAATCAGTGCATGCGAAGATGCCTGCACGACTCGACGGAGAGGAGAGGTCAGGAATGGCGGGCGGACGAGCGCTCGACGATGAGCGGTCAGGGCAAGCCCTGAGAGCTGAACCGATCGACGGGCTGCGTAACGAGGTCAACCTGCTCGGTGCCCTGTTGGGGGATGTGCTCCGCGAACAGGGAGGCACCGAGCTCTTCGATCTCGTGGAGTGGGCACGGCTTCGCTCGATCGCAGGGCGAACGGCTGGAAACATGCGTGAAGCCTTTCGGGCGTTACTGGCGCGGCTCGAGGAAGCGAACGACGAGGAAATCTTCGGACTCGTCCGTGCGTTCGGTATCTTCTTTCATTTGATCAATCTCGCCGAGCAGCATCACCGTGTCCGAACGCTACGCCAGCGTGAGCGGCAAGAACGGGCTTTGCACGAATCACTGGAAGAAGCGTTCCTGACGTTGCGCGACCGTGGTGTCGAGCCGGATCGAGTGAAGGAACTATTGGACGACTTCTTGCTCTTTCCCGTCCTCACGGCCCATCCCTCGGAGACGCGACGACGGACGGTCCTCCAAACGCTGAGTGCGCTTGGGCAATCGATCCAAGAGCTGGATGATCCGCGGCTTTCGCCGCGCGAGCGTGATTGGCTCTTCGATCGCCTGCGCGAGGAAATCACGCTTCTCTGGCAGACGGCGGAAACGCGCCTGGCACGGCCGACGCCGCTCGATGAGGTACGGAGCACGATCGCGATCCTCGCGGGTCCGATCTACGATGTCGTTCCCCTCTATCGGCGCGCCCTCCGGCGGGCCATTCTTCGTGCGTATCCGGAACTGGCAGATGAGGCGGTTCTGAACAGATTGCCGATCCGGATCGCCAGCTGGGTCGGAGGCGATCGTGACGGCAACCCGGCGGTTACCGCAGCTGTCACCGAGGCGACGGCTCGGTTGATGCGCGAGGCCGTCCTTCGACGCTACCGTGAGGAGGTCGTCGCTCTTCGGCGAGCGCTGAGTGTCTCGGCACGTTTGCGCGGCGTCTCCGACGAGCTGATGGCGATGATCGACCAGGAGCGGGATCGGCTCGGTTTTGCGCCGGTTCGAGCTTGGGCTGACGAACCCTATCGACGGATGCTCGGGCTCATCGAGGAACGTTTGCGGCGAGCGGAGCACGGCGAGCCGGGAGGCTATGCGGTCCCTGAGGAATTTGCCATGCACCTACAGGTGATGGCTGACTCACTTCGGCAGCATGATGGGCACCGGATCGCGGATGGCCGACTGGCCGACTTGATCGCACGCGTGGATGTTTTCGGCTTCCATCTCGCCGAGTTGGAGATTCGTCAGGATGCAGTTCGCCACCGTGAAGCGCTCGCCGAGCTTTTTGCGTTGGTCGGTTCTGTTGGCTACGAGGCGATGCCGAGCGACGAGCGCGAGCGTCTCGCGCTGACTCGTCTCGAGCAGGGCCCCTTTGGCCTTCCACGTGGAGCGCTCACACCCGACACGCGGGAAGTGCTCGCCACTTTCGACGCGATCGGTCGGATCCAGCGACTGAGCGGTGAGCGAGCTTGCCACACGATCATCGTCTCGATGACCCGCGAGCCAGCCGACGTGCTCGGTACGGTCGTGCTGGCACGCGAGGCAGGGCTCATCGATCTCGCGAAGGATGGCCCCGTTCAATATTGCCGGGTCGACGTGGTTCCGCTGTTCGAGCAGATCACCGAGTTGGACCGTTGTGGCCAAATTCTCGCACGCCTGTTGGCCAATCCGATCTATCGCTCAGTCGTGAGGGTACGCGGTAACCAGCAGGAAGTCATGCTCGGCTACTCCGATAGCAACAAGGATGGAGGGTATGTTTCCTCCAACTGGCGCATCTACCGTGCGCAGGAGCGTTTGGCTGAGGTCGCGCGAGAGTTCGGTGTCCAGCTTCGTCTCTTTTACGGTCGTGGTGGAGCGATCGGTCGAGGAGGAGGCCCGATGGGACGGGCTATCCGTGCGCGGCCAGCGGCAGCTCGTCGACCTGTTCTCAAGACCACCGAGCAGGGAGAAGTGATCTTCGCCCGCTATAGCGACAAGGCCATCGCACTGCGGCATTGGGAACAGATGTCGCATGCACTGATCGGTTCTCTGGGGAGCGATCCTGACCTGTCGATCCCGGAAACGTGGTACCGGATGATGGAGCGGTTGGCAACTTGGTCGCAAGAGACGTACGAACGATTGGTCAAGGGCGAGCCAACGTTCGTCCGTTTCTTCACCAGCACGACGCCGTTTCCAGAACTCTCCAGCTTGAACCTGGCCTCGCGGCCAGTCGCTCGCCGGGGCAGTTCCGACAGCGAGCTCCGCTTTGCCGATCTGCGGGCGATACCATGGGTTTTCAGCTGGACACAAGCGCGCGTGAATCTGCCAGGATGGTACGGACTGGGAACAGCACTCGAGCGCGCGTTGGCCGCGGGGGAGGAATCCACACTCCGCGAGATGTATCGCCGTTGGCCCTTTTTCGAAATGCTGCTCGACAACGCGCAAATCAGCCTCGCGACAGCGGACATGCTGATCGCCGAGTGCTACGCGACGCTCGCCGGGGATGACGGGTGGATCTTCGAGCGGATCGTCGACGAGTACCAGCGGGCTGTGCGAACCATCTTGGCAGTCACCGATCAACGCGAACTTTTGGAGCGTTCGCCGATTCTCGCCCGACTGGTGCGGTTGCGCAATCCGTACGTCGATGTCCTCCATGCATGTCAGATCGTCTTGTTACGTCGGTACCGGGGAAGTGCCGGCACAGGTGAGCGTCCGTCGCGCCTCTTGGATGCCATCCACCACAGCATCAATGCGATCGCAGCAGGGTTGCAGACGACCGGTTGAGCGGCGCCGGTGGCGAATCGAGCACTCGCTCGATTTCTTGTCGTACAGACGAGTCGGTCTCTTGCGCGAGAGCGCGCTGGAGCACGGGGAGGCTCGCGGCATAGTCGATCCGCGCCATCGCCCAGGCGGCATGGCTGCGAACCAGGGGCTCATCATGCGCGAAGACTGCCCAAGCCAGTATCTTCAAATGTCTCTGGTCACCGACGTTGCCCAGCGCGACTGCAGCGTTGCGGGCGAGACCGACCCGCTTCGCACGCAGGACAGGACGACCCCGGTAGACAGATCGAAACTCGTCTTCCGTCATCGTGAGCAGCCACTCGAGTGATGGAAAACAGTGCTCGAGGCGTTCTGGGAAGACGACCGGATCGTCAGCCCGTCGTGCGGCAGCGGTATAGGGACAGACTTCTTGACAGATATCGCACCCGAACACCCAGTTAGCGAGGAGAGGACGCACTTCCCAAGGAATCGGCCCGCGATGCTCGATGGTCAGGTAAGAGATGCAACGAGGAGCGAAGAGTTCATAGGGGCGGATCAATGCACCGGTCGGGCAGGCGTCGAGACACCGCTGGCAGCGCCCGCAGCGTGGGCGCAGTGGTGCATCCGGCTCGATATCGATATCGAGCAGCAACTCACCGAGGAGCACCCATGATCCATAGCGAGGCACGAGGATCATCGTGTTCTTACCCTGCCAGCCGAGTCCGGCGCGGGCTGCGATTTCCCGGTCGACGATCCGTGCAGTGTCCACCAAGAAGCGAGCCTCGATCGGTCGGCCACACCGTTCTTCGAGCAACTGGTGGAGTCGTTTCATCCGTTCGCGGAGCACACGATGATAGTCGTGCCCCCAGGCGTAGCGCGCAATCCGACCACGGGCGATTCCATCGTTGGGAGGAACGATATCCGGTAACCAATAGGGGAGGGCGACACTCACGATGCTGCGGGCGGTGGGATGCAGGTTGTGCGGATCGCCGGCGATGCGGGCTCGTTCTTCATCGAACCAGCTCATACCAGCGAGATGACCGGCACGGATACGGGCGCGCAAGAGATCAGTCAGCCCGGGGAACGGATCAGCAGTCGCGACCGCCAGAAGCGATAGCCCGCACCGCGCGGCGAGTTCGCGGAGCTCGTCTTTAGCGATGCACATGCGGTACTCCGCTGAGGAAGGCCTCGAGTTCGTCGCGCGTGGGTAATGCAGTGCGGGCGCCGAGCGCCCGGGTGGCGAGTGCTCCCATCGCGTTTCCGAGTCGCCCGACTTCGCTGAGAGGCAAGCGTCGCAAGAGGCCGTAAATGATGCCGGCCGCGAACGCGTCACCAGCTCCGGTGGGATCGATCGCTCTCACCTCGAAGGCAGGAACCCGGACTGTCTCACTCATAGTGGCGAGGATGCAGCCGTCTCGGCTGCGACTGATCGCCACGAGGCGGGTCGTGCCGAGCGGCATCCAACCCCGCAGTGCCTCGAGCGCGGCGTCGACACTCGTGCAGCCCGTTATGGCGCAAACTTCGTCCTCGTTGCCGATGAGCACATCGTGTTGGAGGGCTAACCGACGAGCCCGTTCAGACGGCACCATCGCGAGATGCGTGAGTGGCCCAACGAGACGGGTGCGTGGTGCGACGTGCGCTGGAAGATCCAGCAGGAATTGGCGGAGATCCTCGTCTTCGACGTCGATGACGACGACTCGGCACTGGAAGACGCGCTCCAGCGGAAGCGGATCACCGAGGCGAAGGTGCGCTCCTGGGGACCAGAGGATGGTTCGCTCTGGCTCGGGCGAGACGAGGATCGAGCAACGATCGGTCGAACTCTGTGCTCGTGGTGGAACGAGGTGGAGTTCCAGTTGCTCTCTAGAGAGTTCGGACACCAGTCGTTGTCCCCACGCATCGTCTCCGACTGTCGTGACCAGCAGAGGACGTACCCCCAAACGGGCCAGCGCGACCGCGACATTGGCTGCCGTGCCTCCGCCGGCCTCGGCGCGAGCAGTGACGATCGCGCTGGCTCCTGATCGGGGGAACCGGTCGAGAACGAAAAACTCGTCCCAGGACGAGCTTCCGATGACCGCCACAGTTGCCTGGGACGACTCGGACATGGGCTTCGGTTGCACGTTGGCACCTCGCCAGATGGTCAGGCAGAGATGATCGGGATACTGATCTCGCGTCGCGCCTGGGTCGATCCCGCGCGTCGTTCGGCGAGGATCGCTTCGATCTCTTCCTTCAAGGCAGGAACGATTTCGTGTTCCTCGACGCGGCGAACGATCTTTCCTTTGCGGAAAATGACCCCTTTGCCGCGACCGGCAGCGACACCGACGTCGGAATCGCGTGCTTCCCCTGGCCCGTTCACGACGCACCCCATCACCGCTACCTTGATCGGCTCCTTGACAGTGCGCAGGTACTCGTCGATCTCGTTGGCGAGACGGAAGAGATCGACTTCCACACGTCCGCAGGTCGGGCAGGCGACCAGCGTGGCGCCGCGTTCCCGAAGTCCCAAACTCTTCAAGATCTCATATGCGACCCAGACTTCCTCGACCGGGTCGGTCGTCAGCGAGACCCGGATCGTATCACCGATGCCCTCATGCAAGAGGGTGCCGATGCCGATCGCTGATCGGATCGCCCCGGCCTTCGGTGTACCGGCCTCGGTCACCCCGAGGTGAAGCGGATAATCGTTGAGTTTGGCCATGCGGCGGTACGCCTCGATCATGACCGGAACCTCGAACGCTTTGAGGGAAATGACGATGTCCCCGAAGTCCAAATCTTCCAGTATCTTGACGTGACTCAAGGCCGTGCGGACCATGTGCTCGGCGATGAGCTCCGTCTGCGTGGCCCCTCGAGCGGCCATCTCGTCGACGAATTCGCGTGTCATCGGCGGCAGGGAGCCGAAGTTGACTCCGATGCGAATGGGGACACCGCGCTCTTTCGCTTTCTGCACGACCTCGCGCACTTCCTCTGGCTTGCGGATATTCCCTGGATTGAGCCGCAGCTTGTGGACACCTGCCTCCAGAGCCTTGAGGGCGAGCGTGTGCTCGAAGTGAATATCGGCGACGACCGGAATCGGCGAGCGGGGCACGATATCCGCCAAGGCAGCGGCCGCGATTCGATCGGGCACCGCAACGCGCACGATCTCGCAGCCTGCATCCGCGAGCTCTTGGATTTGCCGGAGCGTCGCCTCAGGATCGCGTGTATCGGTTGTCGTCATCGACTGGACAACGATCGGTGCGTCTCCACCGATCTGAACGTCACCGACCCAAACTGGTCGAGTTTTGCGTCGCTGGTAGGCCATGCTGTGTCGACCTCCCGATCCGGCGCTCATGGCGCCCTGGGTTTTCGCTTCATTCAGTATGCCTGACCGCGTTTGTCGGCGGTCCTGAGCGATCAGCGGAGGAGCGATTCGCCACTGAGCAATCGTCCGATGTCGGCGAACGCGATGACGAACATGAGTGTGAGCAAGATAGCGAAGCCGATCAGGTGAATCAATCCTTCCTTTTCGGGCGAGATGCGCCGACCACGAATCGCTTCGATGAGCACGAAGAACAGACGACCACCGTCCAAGGCTGGGAAGGGAATGAGGTTGAGAATGGCGAGATTGATCGAGAGCAGAGCAGCGAGATGTCCCAACGTGACCCAAATGGGCTCCGGGCTGATGGCGAGAAGTTCAGACGTCAGTTGTCCCATGCCGATCGGACCAGCGAGATCGGAGAGGGACGCTTCGCCGCGAATCAGCATGACGAGCCCCTGCACCATTTGGACCACCATGATGGCGGTTTGCCTCGCAGCCTCGACAGGGATTCTCCAGAGCGGCACCGGTGCAGTCACCAATGTGGGTCGGAGCGTCATGCCGAGGTTCGGCGTTTCACCGCTCGCGGTCGAGGGAACGTGGATCCTGAGCGTGAGGAGCTGACGGTCTCGCTCGATGACGATGTCGAGCGCCTCACCAGCATGTTGTTGGATCAACAAGAAGTAAACGGCTGCGTCCTCAGCTGGATAGCCAGCGATCCGCACCAAGCGATCACCCGGGAGCAAGCCAGCGAGGTCAGCCGGTGAGCCCGGTTGGACGGCTGCCACCGTCAGTCGCGCTGCCGGCTCCATGACGACGCGGATACCAGTGCGTCCTTGGCCGGGTGGCGGATTTTCGCGTGGGACGACTGTCGTTTCGATCCGTTCGTCTCCCCGGAGCAGGGTAACACGCAGTGGTCGGCCAGCTGCCCGTTCGGTCCGCTCCACGAGTTCCGAGGCATCGCGGACTGGCTTGCCATCCAAGGCAACGATGCGATCAGCAGGTCGCCAACCGGCTCGAGCAGCCGGTGAATCGGGCACGACCTCAGCGACATAAAGATGAAACTGCGGTTCGCCTCGTAAGCCGACCAATGCCATCATGATGACGAAAGCCAGCAACAGATTCATCAAGGCGCCGGCACCGAAGAAGACGGCCCGTTGCCAGCGGGGTTTCGTTTGCAGGCTGTCCGGCCCCACCGTGTGACTGTCCTCGCCGACGACGCGGACGAATCCTCCGAGCGGAATCGCGTTGACGGAGTACAGAACACCACCGCGCCGGATCCCGAACAGACGCGGCGGAAGTCCGATCCCGAACTCCAGGACACGAATGCCGAACAGTCGTGCAGCGAGAAAGTGGCCGAGTTCGTGTACGAGGATCAGGACAGCCAGGATCGGTACGATGATGAGGGCTTGCATGGTCACTCGCTTTCTCGGGCCGGATGACCTGCCCGACCGACTAACTGTAGCGGGGCCGATGCTTTCCCGTCAAATCGCTCTTCGCTGAGGAGTACGCCGTTGGAGGAGCACGCGAGAGGGCAACGCGCATGAACTCGGCAAGGATCGGTTTGCCGCTGTCAGCCTAAGGCTCCCCGCTTGTGAGGAAGTGGATTTCTCGGCGACAATAAGCGCCGTCCTGCCGGTTTGGGCGGCATGGGCGGCAGGACGACGCGAGCGGCATGTATGGTTGGGAGGTCGAGCCTTGATCATCGGGATTCCACGCGAGAGGAAACCCCGCGAATATCGTGTTGCCCAGCCACCCCACGGGGTACGCGAACTGGTTCGTCACGGACACCGCGTGCTCGTGGAGCGTGGGGCGGGGGTCGGCAGCGGCTTCGCTGACACCGACTACGAAGCAGCAGGAGCCGAATTGGTCGAGGATGCGGAGACGGTGTGGTCGCAATCCGACATGATCGTCAAGGTCAAGGAGCCGATCGAGTCGGAGTATCGTTTTCTCCGCCCCGGCCTCATTTTGTTCACGTTTCTTCATCTCGCGGCTGACGAGCGTCTGACTCGCGAACTCATGGCGCGCGAGGTCATTGCCATTGCCTACGAAACGGTGCAATTACCGGATGGGTCGCTCCCGCTCCTCGCGCCGATGAGCGAGGTGGCTGGTCGGCTGGCTATCCAGGTTGGGGCCTACTATTTGATGGAACCGTATGGAGGACGGGGCGTGTTGCTCGGCGGTGTTCCTGGTGTCGCCCCGGGCCGCGTCGTCATCCTCGGGGGAGGCACAGTCGGGACCAATGCTGCACAGATGGCGTTGGGGTTAGGTGCTGAAGTGCTGCTGTTCGACATCAATGTCGAACGACTCCGTTACCTGGAGCAGATCTTGCATGGCCGGTTCCAGACGCGGGTGTCCAGTGAACAAGTGATCGGTGAGGCGATACGGGAGGCAGATCTCGTCATCGGGGCTGTCTTGATTCCCGGTGCCCGTGCACCCAAACTGGTTACCCGTCAGATGGTGCGGGGGATGCGACCTGGGAGCGTCATTGTCGATGTTTCGATCGATCAGGGCGGATGCGTCGAGACTGCACGCCCGACGACGCACGACGCGCCGGTCTACGACGTGGACGGCGTGCTGCACTACATGGTGACGAATATGCCGGGTGCTGTTCCGCGGACGAGCACATTCGCACTCAGCAATGTGACGCTGCGGTACGTCCTGGAGTTGGCAGATCTCGGTGTGGTCGCTGCTGTCCAGCGCGACCGAGCCCTGGCCAAAGGCGTTAATGTGTTTAGAGGAAGGATCACGCATCCTTCCGTTGCGGAGTCGTTCGGTCTGCCGTACGTGCCCCTCGAGGAGCTCTTGTAGGAGAGCGTAGCACGTGCGGTGAGCTTTCGTGTTTTCTCGCGATTCGGACGGAGAGTGGAGGCTGGACCGATGCAGCAGGCGATCGAGGAGTTCTTGACGGGCGTGGTGCGCGAGCGAGGCTTGTCGCCGAACACGATCGCAGCGTATCGGAACGATCTCGAGCAGTTCGCGAATTACGTTGCAGAGCGGTTCGGTCTGAGAGACTGGAGCGAGTTGGCGAGCGAGCATCTGGAGGCCTTTCTCGGCTACCTGCGTGATCGCCAATACGCAGAAACGACGGCAGCGCGAAAGCTCGCGGCGATCAAGTCGTTCTGTCAGTACCTGGTTCGTGCTGGGCTGACTGCGGCGAATCCGGCAGATGGTTTGCCGGTCCCCCGAGTTGGTCGCTTTACGCCGCGCGCCATCGGTCCCAAGGAGATCGAGCAGCTGATCGCCGCTGCGTCCACTGATCGCACGCCGGAGGGATTACGCGATCGTGCGATGCTGATTACATTGGCGACGACTGGCCTGCGGGTCAGTGAGCTCACGGCTCTCGACGTGCGAGATGTCGATCTGAATCGTGGAGAGCTGAGCGTACGTCGACCGAATGGCCGGGAACGCGTCGTTCCACTCGCTCGCGAAGCGATCGAAGCACTTCGCGACTATCTCGAACGCGGTCGTCCAGGGTTCACGACCCTGAAAGGCGAACAGGCATTGTTTCTCAACCATCGTGGAGCGAGGCTCACCCGGCAGGGCTTCTGGTTGATCCTCAAGAATTACGCAGCCGCGGCTGGACTCCCGGAGGTGACACCGCATACCCTGCGACACTCGTTCGCCGTTCGAGCTCTCGCTGATGGGTGGGACCTGCGCGATCTCCAGCGGGTTCTCGGGCATGTCAGTCCAGCGACGACCCAAGTGTACCGGCAACTCCTCGAGCGCATCGTCCAGTCGGATGGCCGACTCGTGACCGACCCTGGGTGCTACCATGAAGAGTTGACGATGGGGGCTGCTCGAGATCGAGCAAGTGAGCGGTAATTCGACTGGTGATCGCTCGACAGCCCCTCGTACGAGCGAGGGGCTGCGTTTGTCTTCAGGAGGGGACTTTCGATGGACGGGCGACACGCTGCCACTGTCCGACTGGAGACGATCGTCTCGCTCGCCAAGCGTCGCGGTTTCGTATATCCGGGAAGCGAGATCTACGGAGGTCTGGCGAATACCTGGGACTTCGGGCCGTTGGGTGCCGAGTTGAAGCGGAACCTCAAGAACGCATGGTGGGAATACTTCATTCAACGTCGCGAGGACATGGTCGGCCTGGATGGTGGAATCCTCTTGCATCCCCGGGTATGGGAGGCATCCGGGCATGTGGAAGAGTTCAACGACCCGCTGGTCGACTGCCGGCGTTGCAAGAGTCGCTTCCGGGCGGACACGCTCATCGAGGAGCGGCTCCATCGCTCGACGGAAGGCTTATCGCTCGACGAGATGACCAGACTGATTCAGGAAGCGAACCTGGCCTGTCCAGTCTGTGGTGTTCGTGACTGGACGCCGGTCCGCAAATTCAACCTCATGTTCCGAACTTTTATCGGCCCCGTGGAAACGGAGTCGACACCGGTCTATCTGCGCCCGGAGACAGCCCAGGCGATCTTCGTCAATTTCAAGAACGTCGTGCAAACGAGTCGCGTCAAAATTCCGTTCGGAATCGGGCAGATCGGCAAGGCCTTCCGCAATGAGATCACACCGGGGAACTTCATTTTTCGCCTGCTCGAGTTCGAGCAGATGGAGATCGAGTACTTCATCCGGCCGGAGATGTGGGAGGAGTATTTCGATCACTGGTTGAACGAGATGGGGCAATTCTTGCGTTGGATCGGATTCAAGCCCGATCGCCTGCGGACTCGCGAGCACGGTCCGCAGGAACTCTCGCACTATTCCCGCAAGACAGTGGATTTCGAATACCTTTTCCCCTTCGGCTGGAAGGAGTTGTGTGGTCTGGCCTATCGTACGGATTATGATTTGCGTCGACATCAGGAATTCAGCGGTGAGGATCTCACCTACTTCGACCAGGAGCGTAACGAGCGCTACATCCCGCACGTGATCGAGCCGACGATGGGTGTGGAACGGCTCTTCCTGGCCTTGCTGTGCGATGCCTACGACGAGGAACCGGCAGTCGACGTGAACGGTAATCCCTACACGCGCGTCGTCCTTCGCTTTCACCCGCGAGTTGCCCCGTACAAGGTAGCGGTCCTGCCGCTTCTGCGGAAACCGGAGCTCGTCACCGTGGCACGCGAGGTCGCACACGAGCTTCGCCAGTATTTCCGGATCGAGTATGACGAAACACAGAGCATCGGTCGGCGCTATCGTCGCCAGGACGAGATCGGGACGCCGTACTGTGTGACGATCGATTATCAGACACTCGAGGATCGTACCGTGACGATCCGGGACCGTGACACGATGCAACAAGTGCGGGTCCCGATTTCAGGGCTCGTCGAGGAGATCGAGTCGCGCCTGCGGTCAGCCTAGTTCTGCCAGGTGATCGTCGTGGGACTGTCTGAGAAGTTCATCGAGGAGTCGCGCGAGTTCCTCGGCGGAATGATAGTGAATGATCAACCGGCCGCCGCGCGCGCTCGTACGGAGTTCGACCTTGGTGCGGAGGCGTGAGCGGAGGACATCGATGACGTGCTCGATTTCGGGGGCGAGTCGGGGACTCGTGCGACGCGGTGATTTCTTTTCTCCAACCCAACGTCGAACCAGTTCCTCGGTTTGGCGAACTGTCAAGCTTCGCTGGCGTATCTCCTGGAGCGCGGCCAGTTGGCTCGCTGTATCTGGCAGAGAGAGTAGCGCACGCGCGTGCCCTTCCGTGATATCGCCCATGGCGAGCGCACGCTGAATGGCCTCCGGCGCCTCGAGCAGGCGCAACGTGTTGGCGATAGCCGAACGACTTTTCCCGACCCGGGCGGCGACCTCGGCCTGGGTCAGACCGAACTCGTGGATGAGCGTCCGGTAGGCAGTGGCCGTCTCCAAGGGCGAGAGATCGGCACGCTGGAGGTTCTCGATCAGTGCGATTTCGACTGCGTCCTTCGGGGACAGGTCACGGACGAGAGCGGGAACAGTCGTCAGTCCGGCTAGCCGGGCAGCCCGCCAGCGTCGCTCACCAGCGACCAACTGATAAGGGGGCTGCCCGCCGTTGTAGGTTACGACGAGCGGTTGGATGATTCCGTGCGTGCGGATCGACTCCGCGAGTTCCTGCAAGCTCTCCTCGGAGAAATATTGCCGGGGCTGGCGGGGATTGGGAGCGATGTCGTCGAGCGCGATCTCTCGGATCGCGTCCGGATCGACGGTCGTTCGAGGAATCAGGGCGTCCAGCCCCCGTCCCAAACCACTGCGGCGTGCCATCGTCCTCCACCGCCTGCACCTCGATGCGAGTCTAGCACGGTCGATGCGAGCGTGAGCCAGGAGGAAGTCCGGTGTGGCTGATCGAACTCGCGGCCATCGTCCTTCTCGGCGCCTCGGCGCGAGCGATCGGTGAAGCCGCGGCGTACAGCCGCTGGGTTCGCGCGGTCGTTCACCTCATGATCGCTGCCTTCGCTCTTCTCTCGCTGGTGCTCGCGATCGTCGCGACTACTGTCGGGGAGCGAGCGCTCGCGATCCGGGCGATCGGCGCGGGACTGGGCGTCGGACTGGCCTGGTTGGGGGGCTACCGACGTTTCCTCGCGCGGTGGGTACCGATCGATCCTGGCTCGATCCTCGATGCCATGGGCTTGGCAGCGCTCCAGGGCGCGATCGGCTTTTTCGGGGGGGCGCTGCTCGTATCGGAAACATTGCCTCCGTTCGAGGTGAAAGCCGAGCAACTTGCCGTGCAGGCAGTCGCCGAGGTATTCCTGGCGTTCATCTGGATCGGGTTTCCGACGCGACGGAACTGGCGGGAGGCATTGGAACGGCTGGGACTCCGGGGGATCGATCGCCGTGTCGTGGCAGCCAGTATCGTGTTCACGCTCGCTCTCTTTGCGGTGTCGGGCGTGACGAGCCTCGCGGCGAGTACACTGCAACCAGGCGTCGTCGAGCGGATCGAGGAGCGCCTTCTGCCGCTCACGACTGCGTTCGCATCTCCAGTAGCAGCCTTCGCACTCGGCTTGCTGGCGGGCACCGGTGAAGAGATCCTGTTTCGAGGAGCGATCCAGCCGCGCTATGGTCTTCTGTTGACGACGCTCCTTTTCACTGTGCTGCATATCCAATACGAGTTTTCCATCGTCAGTCTCGGTGTCTTCGGGTTGGCGATCCTGCTGGGGCTCGAGCGCCGCTGGTTCGGCACCACTGCGTGTATTCTCACCCATGCACTCTACGATGCACTCGCCATTCTCGTGCAGGCCTCGCTGCGCTGAGCGAGATCAACCTGACGGGAACTGCTGCCACGTTCCATCGCTGTACAGCGCGTAAATGAACCCGCGGTCGCTGGAGATGAGAAGGCCGTGCTCGAACGTTTGGATCCGGGCTCCAGCCGTCATGACGTGGAGGTCGGATTCGGTCGCGAACCCGAGTGGTTCTGCCAAGGCGAGCGCTTCCCAGACTTGTCCGAACGTTCCTCCAGGTAACCAGAGATTCGGCTCCACCTCGCGGAACTCCAAGGGGGGGTCGGTGGGGGTCGGCTCGGCCACACTTCGCCAGGTGCCAGCTGCTTCCAGGATGTAAATGGTCATAGTATCGAACCGCTCGACCATGATGCCACGTTGGAAGACGAGCTCGGCAGCGTTGACCGTCAAGGCGGGTGACACCGGTGCACCGAGGCGTTGCTGCACCGTCTGATTGCCCCAGTACAGTCTGGCGAACGCGCCGGTCACTGGAATCGGTTCTGGAGTCGGCGGCGTTGGTGTCGGGGTAATGGGCGCAGGCATCGCTTCCGGTGTCGGAGTCGGCGTCGGTGCAGGGGACAATGACGGAGTCGGCGTCGCAGTCGGGCTGGGGTCGAGGATCGGCGGTGAGACAACAGCTGGTGGGGCAGGGTGGGTTCTCGACGGTTCTTCGGAGGGCGCAGCGGTCGGTGATGGAGCGGGAGGAAGTGGTGGCGGTGCAGGTGTCGGAACAGCGGTCGCGATGGGTGGCGTCGACGATGGTACGACAGCAGTCGGTGTGGGCGTTTCGAGAGCGTGCACGATCGCGCTCGAGGTCCGGAAGGTGAGCACGAAAGCGCTGCCGAGTCGGTACCCCCAGCGGTCCTCTGCGTCCGCCAAAATAGCGATCTGGTAGACGGTGTCAGGGAGCAGGGTAACGCGACGAATCTCGTCCGCACCGATGACGAGCTTGCTGCCGTTCCAGCTTATGGGAAGTCGATCTCGCTCACCGGGCGGCAGGATCCGCAGGTTCGCCAAGACCGATTCCTCATTCATCGGCTTGGAGAACACGATTTCGATCGGTTGGTAGATTGGCCACAGTTGCTGCGAGGAACCGGCTGGACTGGAAGCGATGACCCGCGGTGGCTGGATCCGTTGGTAGCCGAGGCTCGCACTCAAGAGAGCGACGAGAAGGACGATGACACCGAGTGCGGACGAGGCGACCGCGAGGCGAAAACGCTGGGAGCGTCGGTACTGGCGCTCGTCGACCGCGATTCGCTTCCAGAGGTCGTCGCGAAGGTGCTGAGGGGGTGGTGGGACAGGGGGCAGACGGCGAATCCGCTCGCGGAGTACGCGATAGTCCTCGAGAAGGCGTCGGCAGTCTGTGCATTCCGCAAGATGAGCCCGAAGTCGCCGCTCGTCTTCGACGGACAACTCGCCGTCGAGGTAGAGAGAGAGCAGGTGGCGAAAGCGACGACAACGGTGGGAGTTCATGAGTCAGACTGTGCCTCCATCTCGCGGAAAAGACGCCGGAATTCTTCGCGGGCCCTGAAGAGGAGGGACTTTGCAGCGGAGCGGGAGATACCCAGGATCTGAGCGATTTCCTCGCTCGAATACCCCTCGTACTCGCGGAGGATCAATGCTGCTCGGTAATGGGGCTGGAGCCGCTGGAGCACCCGCTCCACCGCATCCTGCGTTTCAGTCTCGATGAGTGCTCGTTCCGGGTCGATCGCGTCCGAGCGCAGCGAGGAGTTTTGCCAGGGAGCGAGGTGATCGAGCCGCAACCAACGGAGTCGGTTGCGCCGTCGCAGCGCATCCAGGCAGACGTTGGTGGCGATCCGGCGAAGCCATCCAGCGACGTTCAGGTCATCGGTGGTCTGCGGAAGTGCGCGATACGCTTTGATGAAGCACTCCTGGGTCAGGTCACTCGCTTCTTCGGCATTTCCGACCATGCGATAGATAAACTGATAGACCGGACGTTCGTACTTTTGATATAGCAGTGCGAAAGCATCGTGGTCACCAGCCTTGGCGCGGGCGACACACCGCAGTTCGTCTGCCGCTGACCATGCAACGGACCCCGACATCCCAGGCCCTCCCGTTTCTATAACGAACGACGGCTCGTCCGGATGCGGTGTGCTCACGGCAGCACTCCTGACGGGCCGATCGTACACGCTTTCGAGCCGGTTGTCAATTCGGTGAGCAGGGAAAATCGACGGCACGGGTTCAGGGCACTGCGGCTGCCCCAACCGCTATGAGAGACTCGACTGGGGGTGTGCACTTCTTTCGCTCCGTCGAGCGATTCGTCCGACCAGTCATCGGGTGGTGCAGAGTGGGATACTCGTCGAACTAGGCAAAGACGAGCTCCCTCGACTCGTCCTGTTCGCGGAAGCTCGCAGTACCGAGTCGTGCGTATCCTGCTGGCTGGTGCCTCTCCTGGGCGGTAAGCGGTGAGAAGCGAGCAGCGTCAGGAGAGCTCCATCCTGCACGCCTCGGTCTCGTCGCCGCGACGTGGCGTCCGACGTGACGATGCCGATCCGCGTACACTCGATGACTGAGTGGCTGGGTCAGTACTCGACTGGTGGAGTGTTCGAGACATGAAGCATCCGTTTCGTGAGCGGATCGAACAGGGCGTTCTCCTCGCTGACGGCGCCATGGGGACGCAGCTGTACGAGCGAGGCATTCGGTTGGATCGTTGCTTCGAGTCGACGAACCTGACTCATCCGCAACTCGTCGTGGAGATCCACCGGGCTTACATTCTGGCGGGAGCCGAACTCATCGAGACCAACACCTTCGCGGCCAACCGCGTCAAGCTCGAGGCCTACGGTATGGCGGAGCGTGTGCGTGAGATCAATCGCCGTGCTGTCCGTCATGCACGAGAGGCTCGCGAGATTTGTGGTGTGCCGGTTTTCATCGCGGGCGCCGTAGGGCCGAGCGGACGCCTGCTCGCACCGGTGGGGACGGTTGCGCCGGAGAGCTTGCGACCAGTTTTCCGCGAGCAGATCGAAGCGTTGCTCGAGGGTGGGGTCGATCTCCTCATTTTCGAGACCATGTCCCAACTTGCCGAGATCCGCGAAGCGATCATGACTGCACGCGAGGTCTGTGATCTGCCGATCGTCGCCCAGATGACGTTCGC
Source organism: Thermomicrobium sp. (assembly GCF_053493975.1). Classification (NCBI taxonomy): domain Bacteria; kingdom Pseudomonadati; phylum Thermomicrobiota; class Thermomicrobia; order Thermomicrobiales; family Thermomicrobiaceae; genus Thermomicrobium; species Thermomicrobium sp. The sequence goes on along the minus strand of NZ_JBRBZA010000076.1, from coordinate 1,725 downwards.
AGCTGACGGTCGCACCATCGCCGGACACAGCCCAGAAGAAGTCGTGGCGACCTTAGCGGAGCTCGGCGTGGATGTGATCGGCGTCAACTGCAGTGTCGGCCCACGACCGACGCTCGAGGTGGTGCGGGCCATGATCGCGGCGAATCGTTGGGGTATCGCGCTTTCGGCGATGCCGAATGCGGGTTGGCCGACGGTGGTCGGTCATCGTGTCATCTATGGTGCATCGCCGGAGTACTTTGCCGATTTCGCGCGGGAGGCAGCAGCCTTGGGAGTTCGACTCGTCGGTGGTTGCTGTGGCACCACACCCGAACACATCGCGGCGATGCGGCGTGCTCTGGACGAGATCGAGGGACAAGAGCGTCCAGTGGTCGAGGTCAGGGCGCGCGTTTCGATACCGGTGACGGAAGCGGTTGCTCCGGAGGAGCCCACGCGCCTCGGGCAGAAACTCGGACGGGAGTTCGTGGTGAGCGTGGAGATCGATCCTCCCAAGGGGCTCAATCCCTCGAAAGCGGTCGAGGGAGCTCGCCTGCTGCGACAGGTGGGAGTCGAGTTCATCAACGTGGCCGACAGCCCGATGGCACGAGTGCGCATGAGCGCGCTGGCGCTTTGCGTGATTCTCCAACAGGAGACAGGTGTCGAGACGATCCTGCATCTCACGACGCGCGATCGGAATCTGATGGGGTTGCAGGCCGATCTCCTGGGGGCGCACGCGCTCGGTGTGCGCAACATTCTGGCGCTGACGGGTGATCCGCCGACGTTGGGTGACTATCCCCACGCGACCCCCGTCTATGATCTCGACTCGATCGGGCTCGTGCGTTTGCTCCAGAATTTTCGGCAGGGCTTCGATGCCGGTGGTGCCTCCATCGGTCGACCAGCGCTGTTCACGATCGGGGTCGCGTGCGATCCGACGCGTCCGGATCTTCAGCAGGAGGTGGAGCGTTTGCATGCGAAGCTTGCGGCTGGGGCTGATTTCATCATGACACAACCGGTCTTCGACTTCTCGACGTGGCGCAACTTCGTCACGCAGTACGAGGCCCGCTACGGACCGATCGAGGTGCCGGTGTTGTTGGGGGTGCTACCGCTGCAGAGCTTTCGGCACGCCTCTTTCCTGCACAACGAAGTTCCCGGCATCACGCTGACCGAGGAGGCGCTGGAGCGCATGCGGCGAGCTGGCCCGAACGGGCGAGCTGAAGGGGTGGCCATGGCACGCGAGTTGATCGCTGAGGCCTGCGAGTTCGTACAGGGTATTTATCTCATGCCTTCCTTCGGCCGTTACGAAGTCGTGGCTGAGGTGTTGAGCGCGCTCCCCGAAAGGTTGCGCGCCAGTACCCGCTGATTCTGTTGGAACGGTCTGCTATACTGCCCAGTGGTCGTCTTTCTGCGGCCGCGGGAGCGATGCCGCAGGCTGGGAAAGCACAGAATAAGGGACGCAGCCATGCAGGATCTCATCCGCAGTGTGCAACAGGAATACATGCGCAGCGATCTGCCTCCCTTCAGCCCTGGCGACACGGTGCGCGTACACTACCGTGTCGTCGAAGGTGGCAACATGCGTGTCCAGCCCTTCGAGGGCGTCGTGATCCGCAAACGGGGCGGGGGAACCGACGCTACCTTCACTGTTCGGCGCGTCGCTGCACACGGAGTCGGCGTCGAGCGGACCTTCCCACTGCACAGCCCATTGATCGAGAAAATCGAGGTGCTGCGGCACGGCAAGGTTCGGCGGGCGCG
>NZ_JBRBZA010000075.1:0-5054 GCF_053493975.1 Thermomicrobium sp. | reverse complement strand
ACTGTTTTGGCTCCCTGCTTGATTTGCTGGCGCCAACGGTTGCTGTTGCACGCTAGTTTCTGCCGTAACTCTAGGCGGCCGAGATTCGGTGCTAATCGTGTCTAGTCGGGTCGGCACATTTTCACTGGCAGTGGTCGCATTATTATCTGTCGCTTCTTTGTCAAGGCGAGGAGAACTCGGGGGAGTCCGGCCTTGATGTTGTACTGGCTGAGCTTCCACAGTCTCCACTTGAAGAGGTGACTGGACAACGGGCGGGCAATTTTCAGGTTCAGGTTGAGTATTCGGTGATTGCGGGTTAACCGGCACAGTATCGACGGGGAATAACCCCGCCTCCTGAAGTTCGAGTTGTGTCGCGTTCGAAACGATTATCTCGTCAGCACTGACGGGAGCGGTGCCGAGTGTGGCGAGTGCGAGAGTCAGGATGGTAGCGAGCGCGACAAGGCGTGACAAGAAAAGGACCCGGGTCGGACCAGCACGACGCATCACTCCACCTCCCAATCGCTTCGAGCAACAGGAGCTCCAAAAGGTCCTACCTGCTAATGCACGAGCTCAGTGTACCTACCCAAAAGTCCTAGGTCAAGTGGCTGGGCAAGCCTAGGTAAGGTGGCGTGTGATCCTAGTACGCTAGGAAGGGTCGAGGTGTCGGACTGACACGCGGCCGTCGCTCGCCCTCTCTGCTCTGCCGTTGTCTCGGGGCGTCACCTCTCGACGAGCTGGCTCAGGAGGAACAGGAGGTTGGCCGGGCGCTCGGCGAGGCGGCGGGTGAAGTAGGGATACCACTGGCGGCCGAAGGGAACGTAGACGCGCACCGGTTCGCCGGCCTCACGCAGTCGCTCTTGGAGATCCCGACGGACACCGTAGAGCATCTGGAATTCGTATTTTTCCGGTCCAACGCCGATGCGACGGGCGAAACCACGAGCGACGCGGATGATCGCCTCGTCGTGGGTGGCCACTGCGACGAAGCGGCCGTACTCGAGCAGTGTCTCCAGGTGGCGCCGGTAGGCGGCATCGACGGCTGCCTTGGTCGGATAGGCAACGGTCGCTGGCTCCGCGTAGGCGCCTTTGACGAGGCGCACGCGCCAGCCGCGCGCGACAGCAGTGTCGATATCCCCTTCCGTTCGGTAGAGGTACGCCTGGAGGGCGATCTGGAGATGATCGCCGTAAGTGGTGTGCAGGGCCGCGAACAGATCGACCGTGGCGCGGGTGGTCGAGGAGTCTTCCATGTCGACTTCGACCCGTCGCCCGAGCCGCTGGGCCAAACGAGCGAGCCGCTCGAGGTTGAGTCGAGCGAGGTCAGGGTCGAGGCGCAGGCCGAGGTGTGTCGGTTTGACCGAGATAGTGGCGTCCAGTCCCCGTTCGGCGATCGCAGTCAGGAGGTCCGCGTACGACTGCGTCGCTGCCGCTGCTTCACTCGGCGAGGCGACGTCCTCCCCGAGGAGATCGAGCGTGATCGCGAAGCCGCGGTCAGCCAGCGCGCGGGCGACCGTCAGCGCTTCGGCCATGCTCTCTCCGGCGACGAAGCGCGTCACGAGTGGCAGGGTCAGCGAGGACTCGCGGACCAAGCGTTCCACCCACAGCTGGCGAGCGATAGCCAGGACCAGTGACCGGAACCACGGCATCGGGATCCTCCACCCGTTCGCCCGCATCCGACCGGAGGGCAGTGTAGCATCGTCAGCGAGACGAGGAGCGACCGATGACGTGCAACGAGCCGTACGTGACCGTCGTCCGCGATAGCCTCTACGATCGCATTCCGTTGACTCGAGCCGAGGTGGCGCTGATCAGTACGCCGACCTTTCAGCGACTGGACCGTATCCAGCAGCTCGGCTTCGTCAGCAAAATTTGGCCAGGGGCGAAGCACACTCGCTACGAGCATTCGCTCGGTGTCTTGCACCTGATGCGCCAGGCCTTGGCGACCCTGCGGCGGCACGATGCCGGTCGGATCGACGAGGAGACGCGACGGACCGCCTTGGCGGCGGCACTGCTGCACGACGTGGGGCACTACCCCTTCAGCCACGCGATCGAGGAATTGGGACGGCCAGTGCTGCCGCACGAGGAAGTGGGCCGCCAGTTGATCGAACGGAGCGAACTCGCTGAGATTTTGGAACGGGAGTGGGCAGTCGAGCCGGGACGGGTCGCTGACCTCATCGCGCCGCGCGGGGCCCTCTCGGCGGCGGATCGCCTCGTTCGGGGGCTCTTGAGCGGTGCGCTGGATGTGGACAAGCTCGATTACCTCCCACGCGATGCTCGGCACTGCAATGTGCCTTATGGCGGCGTCGATACGCCGCGCTTGCTCGATGCGCTGCGGGTCGCCGACGTGCACGGCGTGCCGCGGGTCGTGGTGACCGCCAAGGGCGTGAGCCCGCTCCATTCGCTCATCAACGCGCGGCAGGAAATGTTCGACAACGTGTATTGGCACCATGCCAATCGTGCGGCGATGGCGATGCTGCAGCGGGCCGTGCAGGACGCACTGCTCGCCGGGGCGATGAGCGCCGAGGAACTGCCGCGCCACGACGATGCGTCTTTGTTGGCTCGCTTGAGCGAGCCCGGCATGCCGGAGAGTACCAGGCAGCTCGTGCTCCGGTTGCGGGATCGCGTGCTTCACAAACGGGCGTTGGAAGTCAGTGCACGGGCGCCTGATCTCTACCGGTATCTCAGCAGCCTGTACGGTCGGCCGGCTGCCCGTCGCGAGTTGGAGGTCGTTCTGGCGCAACGTCTCAGCGATTTGCTCGGCGAGCCGGTCGCGGATTGGGAAGTGCTGCTGGCGATCCCCAAACCGGAGAAATGGAGTACCGATGTCTGGGTGCTCTTCGAGCGTCCACCGCTCGGCTTTCAGTCCCTCATGCCATGGCAGGACGTCGTCGGACTGACCGACGCTGATTTCGCGCGCTTCGAGGAGCATCGTCGACTGATCCGGGTGGTCACGACCGCACGCTTGCGGGAGGTGGTGGCCCAGCACTGGCCCCGGCTGCTCTTGCCACTGCTCTCCTGATCGTGGGTCTGCTCAGTCGGGTCGCCGAGCCGGCGTACTCAGTGCGAGACCGAGCAGGAGGCAGAGCGAGCCGAGCAGGCTGGTAGCCAGGAGGGCGAGACCCGCGGGCGCGAACCCGCTACCGGTGTGGGGCGCGACTTGGGCGCGCTCGATCGCGTCGGAGGACTCTCCACCGCTGGGGGAAGTCGCGGCATTCGAACCGATGGGTTGGGTCGCTGTCGCAGCTGGTAAACCGGCGAAGGCGGCCGAGTCGTCGGTGTCCACTGGAGGCTCACCATCCGGAGACGAGGTCGTCTCGCCAGGGGGTGGATCGGTGGTGACCGGGGAGCGGCCAGGGGGAACTCGACTCGTCGCCTCATCGCTCCCGCTGCTGCCGACCGAGCCAGCGGGGCCCGCCTCTTCGGCTGTCTGGTCCGTGCCGGTGGGTGACTCGGGAGTGGGCTGGGTCACTCCGGTGACTGACGGGGTGGTCAACGGGCTCGATCGGTCAGTGGTAAGGCTGGGAACGGCGGTCGCGGACGGGTCGAGAGGGGGTGTCGCGGGGCGGTGTTCGGTGATACCGGCGTCCCCGGCGACCGGGGCTGCTGCCCACGACAGGGTGAGCGCGACGAGCACGAGCGCTCCGATCCAGCTGACCTGCCTCATGGCACCGACTCCCTCCTCCCGGACCATACTGTCCGGACATGCGTACGGACGCGAGTATATTGAGGACGAATGTCGGTGTCCAGCAGGGGACGGTTCGGTGGGATGGGGCGGTTGACCACCAGATCGCTGGCGGTGGAACCCCGGCATGCGTGACAGGAGCGGTGATCCGCCGCTGCTCGGCTGGTCGATGTCTTGCTGACTCGCGGTGCTCTGTGGGACGATCGACGCCTGCGCCAGTCCAGCCTGACGAGTGAGCGCTTGGTCTCGCATCGGCCGTGCATCGTCTGAGGTGCGAGCAGGGGGTTGACAGGTGTGCGGTCGAGCACTAGACTGTGGTCAGACGTGAGACGATCGATCGGATAATATCTGATATATCGGACAGGAAGCGATGGCCCGTCGCGTACCGGCAGTCGAGCGAGCCTTGGATATCCTCGAACTCTTCCTGCGCACGCCGCAGCCAGAGTCGTTATCGGTACCCGAGATGGCGCGAGCGCTGGGGCTGCCCCGCAGCACGGCGCACGAGCTCGTGGCGACGCTGGTCGCGCGCCGGTATCTGCGGCCCATCGAGGGAAATCCGCACCGGTTCGCGCTGGATGCGCGCGTCTTCGAGCTTGGGAACGCCTATGCCTCCGGTCTCGATCTCGCGCGCGAAGGCCAGCAGGTGGCGCGGGAGATCGCGGCCCGGTGCGACGAGACGGTGCACATCGCGGTGCTCGAGGGGCGGGACGTCTTCTACATCGCCAAGGTGGACAGCACGAATGCCTTGCGACTGGTCTCGGCGATCGGTCGACGCTTGCCGGCCCATTGCACCGCGGTCGGGAAGATGTTGCTCTCCGGCTTGACCGAGGAGGAACTGGCAGAACGGTTCGCCGGTGTGGATGTACTGCCGACGATGACGCCGAACAGTATCCGCACGCTCGCTGATCTACGGAGCGAACTAGCGCGGATACGTGCCCGAGGCATCGCCTGGGACAACTGCGAATCCAATCCCGATGTGCGTTGCGTGGCTGCACCGATTTACGACCACCGTGGGCGAATGGTGGCAGCGATGAGCATCTCGTTTCCGGTCGTGCGGGATACGCCGGAGCGGTTCCTCGAGCTGGCGCGACTGGTGCGCCAAGGAGCACGTGAAGTCTCGTTACGCTTGGGTGCTCGCCAGCTGGCGCGCGACACCGAGGAGCCGGAACTGCCGCCCTGGCATCTGGCTGCCGTGGCGGACGGATGACGGATCACCGGAGGGAGGTGAAGGCACGGAGGCGTCGTCGTACGGACCCATCGAGTGACCGGACGATCGAGACACGAGACGACCTATACGAAGGAGGAGAGTCGTCATGGACGATCAGCGACTGCGCAAAACGGTTACGCGGCGACACTTGCTCCGCAGCGTGTTGGTCGGTGGTGCAGCGCTATCCCTGCTGAA
>NZ_JBRBZA010000074.1:0-15733 GCF_053493975.1 Thermomicrobium sp. | reverse complement strand
GGAGATCGGCCAGCGTCTCCGCTGTGCCGAGAGCGGCGGAATCACCATCGCGGGGAGCATGCGCCAGCAGAGCCGCCAGCTCGGGCGCTTCTCGCACCGCACGCTGACGGAACGCCTCGATGTGGAACCCGATGACCTCGTGCGTATCGGGATCGACGAGGAGCGCCAGCCAGTCCGGTTCGGCGAGAAAGATGCTCACCGCTGGACGCTCGCACTCGCGCCAGAACACGAGCAGCTCATCGGCCGTCGAATCGAAGACGACTCGGAGAGATCCCGTACGCATCGACTCGCGCAGCTGATCGCGCGAGGGAACTTTGGGACGGTACTCGTACACGCTCACTGTTCGCGCCTCCAGACCGGCTCCTCGGACCGGTGCAGCCGATCGACTGGGTAGGCCGTTACCACACGCGCCGGATGCCATCCCCGATCCACAACGACTTTCAGGTATGCAGCGACCGGCAGCCCGAGTTCGCTCGCCGCTCGATAATAACACTCTCGTGTGGGAAAGTTTCGATCCTGTGCAATCAGGAGTGGATCCTCGATCGTCTCGAGGACGTGCTCGAGACGCACCAATCCTCGCCCTGGCCTCTGCCGGATATGCTCCCAGGCAGAGGCAGGAAGCTCCACCTGCAATCCCCGGGGGTCAGTCACACTCCCGAGTACATCCACTCGCGAGAAACCTCTTCACGCCGAGTCCGTCGCCAGGATCCACGCTGGACCTCCCGCAGCGACCGGGATCCGTCGCCACCAGGTCGGGGAGATCGTGAGCCTAGCTGTCGATCCCGGCCTCTCCGGCGGCGAACCGCTCCACATTCCAGCCGAGTGGATCGGCTCGGTCACCGCCGAAGCTGTCCACCTCACCGTCGACGCCGCGACCGCCCGACGCGGCCGCCGCTGACGGATCCGATCCACCGCGATCGGCTCGTCGCCCTGCTCGGAGGGAAAACCCTTCACCGAGCGCCGTCCGAGCGCTGCCGGCCTCCTCACCCCTCGCGTCCGACCTCCCACTCCGGCAGGGTCGAGCGCGCCAGCGTCGCGTCGAACTCCTCGTAGGCGAAGTAGCCGAGCAGCTCGTACAGTTCCGCCCGCGTCTGCATCTCCCCCACCAGCCCGCGCGTCGTCCCTTCCGCAGCCAGTGTCCGGTAGAGCCGCTCCATCGCCTTGGCAGCCACCCGGAGAGCCGAGACCGGGAACAACGCGATCCGGTAGCCCCAGTCCGCCACCTGGGCCGCCGTGAAGGCGGGCGTTCGACCGAACTCGGTCAGGTTGGCCAGCAGCGTGACTCCTGGCAAGGCCTCGGCCACCGCCCGGAACGCCTCCTCGCTCGGCAGCGCCTCCGGGAAGATCGCGTCGGCCCCCGCCGCGAGATAGCGGCGCGCTCGCGCGATCACTCCCGCGAGCCCTTCCTGCTCGTAGGCATCGGTCCGGGCGATCACGTAGAGGTCGGGAGCGACCGCCTTGATCGCCCGCACCTTCTGCTCCAACTCTTCGGCTGGCGCCAGAAGCTTGGCCGAGAGATGCCCGCACTTCTTCGGCTGCTGCTGGTCCTCGATCTGGACCCCCGCCACGCGTGCCTCGACTAGCTCCCGCGCGGCCCGGGCCGCATTGAGCACCCCACCGTACCCGGTGTCGATATCGACGATCAGCGGGAGTTCGGTCGCCCGCACGATCTCGCTGGCCCGTTCGACCACTTCCTCCAGCCCGATCATCCCCAGGTCGGGAAGCCCCCGGCTCGCCGTCAGCGCGGCACCCGAGAGATAGAGGGCTGGAAAGCCAGCGGCACGCGCCAGGAGTGCCGAGAGCCCGTCGTAGACGCCCGGCAAAACGACCAGCCCGCCTGCGACCCGCTCACGGAACGCCCCTGCCAGTTCCCGTTGCGTCCGCGGCTGCTGCCGGATCCAGCTCATCCCTCACCCCCGGTGCAAAGCATCCAACAGCTGGTCGACCGCCAGCTCAGGCAACTCCGGATCGTCGAGCAAGAGCTGCTCCAACGCAGCTGCCCGCCGCTCGGGATAGACCAGGCGGAGCGCCCGCGCCAGCTTCTGCCGCAAGAGCGGAAGCCCTTCGGCTCGCCGCCTCGGATGCCCGATCGGATACTCGACCAGGACCCGCTCGGTCCGGCTTCCGTCGCGGAAGACGACCTGTACCGCATTGGCGATCGACCGCTTCTCGGGATCGAGGTAGTCCCGACTGAACTCCGGGTTCTCGACCACGCGCATCGTGGCGATGAGGGCCGGGATGCGCGGATCGGAGGCGATCGGCTCCAGATAGTGCTCGTAGCGGAGTTCGCCGTAGAGCAACGCCACCGCTGTCATGTACTGCAGCGAGTGGTCGCGGTCGGCCGGATTGGCGAACGGTCCCGGCTTGTCGATGATCCGCTTGGCCGATTCTTGCGTCTCGATGACGATCTCGGCGATCTCCTCCAGCCGGTCGCGCACCAGCGGATGCAAGCGCAGGGCCGCCTCCACAGCCGTCTGGCCATGAAACTCAGCGGGGAAAGCGATCTTGAAGAGCACGTTCTCCATGACGTAGCTCCCCAGCGGTCGCGCCAGGACCACCGGTTGACCCCGCAGGACCACGTCCTGGAACCCCCACTGCGGTGCGCTCAGTGCCGTCGGATACCCGGGCTCGCCCCGCAACGCGAGCCAGGCGAGCCGGACCGCTCGGCTCGTCGCATCGGCCGCGGCCCACGATTTGCGCGGACCCGTATTGGGAAAGTGCCGATAGGTCCGCAACGCTGGCCCGTCGACCCAGGCATTGGAGACCGCGCTCACCACCTCCGCGAACCCGCCACCCCAGAGCGCTGCTGCCACGGCCGCCGAGGCGACCTTGACGAACTGGACATGATCGAACCCGACCCGGTTCAAGCTGTTTTCGAGCGCCAGCACGCCCTGGATCTCGTATGCCTTGATCGCCGCGGTCAGGACATCGCGCACACGGTACGGCTGCTCACCGCGCGCCCGCCGTTGCCGACTCACGTAATCGGCGACCGCCAGGATCGCGCCGAAATTGTCCGAGGGATGGCCCCACTCCTTGGCTAGCCAGGTGTCGTTGTAGTCCAGCCAACGGATCAGCGCGCTGATGGCGAAAGCTCCCGCGACCGGATCCAGCACCAGGCTCGTCCCCGGGACCTTGACGCCACCCGGCACGATGGTCCCGGGCGCGACTGGTCCGATGAGCTCGGTGCAATCGGGATGGACCAGCGCCTCGCAGGCGCAGGCCAGCGAATCGGCCAAGGCCAGCCGAGCCGTCTCGGCTGCGACCGGACTCGTGATCTCCGCTTCCAGCACGTAGCGCGCGATCTCCACCAGCACCGCGTCCGGTGCTGGCCGCGCCCCGCTGGCTGTCTCGCCCACGGTCTTCCTCCCTCTCGTCCCAGCGTCACGGCTTGAGTCCACGCGGGCCGGTATAGAGCACGCGCGGCCGGAAGAGCCGATTGTGCGCGTGCTGCTCGACCACATGCGCGACCAGCCCCGCGGTGCGGGCTGCGAAGAAGATCGGCGTATAGAGTTCGATCGGGATCCCGAGCACCCAATAGACGGGTGCCGCGTAATAATCCAGGTTCGGGAAGAGTCCCTTCTCGGCGCGCATCACGTCCTCGCCGCGCTGGCACATGCGGACCAGCTTCTCCCCCTCCGGGTCCCCCTTTTGCGCCACCAGCGCCGCCAGCGTTTCTTTGAGCAGCTGTGCCCGCGGGTCCATCCGCCGCATGTAGACCCGGTGGCCGAAGCCCATGATCCGCTCCTTGCGGGCCAACTTCTCGCGGATCAGCCGCTCCAAGCCGTCCTCGTCACCGGCTTCGAGCAACATCTCCATCACTGCCTCGTTCGCACCGCCGTGCAAGCGCCCCTTGAGCGAGGCGACCGCGCCGGTCAAGGCACCGTAGAGGTCAGCCAGCGTCGAGGCGATGACCCGCGCCGCGAAGGTCGAGTTCGGGAGCTCGTGCTCGGCATAGGCGATCAGCGTCTGATCGAAGGCGCGCACCTCGGCCGGATCAGGATCCCGCCCGACGATCATCCAGAGGAAGTTCTCCGGATAGGAACGGCGCCGGTCAGGCAGCAGCGGCTCACCCCCTTCGGCGACCCGGATCAGGTTGGCCACGATCGTCGCTGACTGCGCGATGACCCGGAAGCCGCTCTGCCGGTCCTGCTCCGGATCCGCCGAGTTGGCTGCCTGATCCCAGCCACCCAGCGCCGAGACCGCCGTGCGCAAGCGGTCCATGGCATCCATCTCGCGCGGCAGCAGCCGCAAGATCTGCCAGATCTCCGCCGGCACGTCGGCCACGGCCAGCAGCTGCTGCTCCAGTGCCGCTCGCTCCGCCTCGGTCGGCAGCTGGCCATTCACCAGGAGCCCCACGACGTCCACGTAGGTCCGCTGCCGCGCCAGGTCGAGCAGGTTGTAGCCGCGGACGACGATCTCCTCGTGGTCGACATCGAGATAGGAAATCGCCGTTTCGGTGGCGATCACGCCCTCCAACCCTGGACGGTACTCCACCGCACCCATCGCTTGCCTCCTCAGTACCACGACGATACCGATCCACTCGCCCTGATTCTAACCCTCCATTCGAGAAGCCGGACGCTGTGTGCTGCAGATCCGAACAACGGGCGACTTCCCCTTCCAGCCTCCCCGCGTTCGCCAGTCAGCCGCACTACCCGCACTCGCGCGCCACTGCCACCCGTCCGCTACGCGAGCGCCCCCGATCCGCGCGATCCCCGCCTCCTCGAACAGCACGGGCTCCACCCCTTGACGACATCACAAAGACGGAGTACTTTGTGTTACAAAGCACTCCACAGCGGCATCGCACCGACCGGAGGGTCACCGTGCAGCGGCCGGAACCGGAAGAAGCGCTCACCACTATCGCCCGCACCCAACAGACTGTCCGACGAGCCGTCCTCCGCTGGACGCTGGCACCGAGCCTCGCCGTCTGGGGACTGGTCTGGCTCGTCGGCTACCCGGCCAGCCTCGTGCTCACCGGCGACGCGCTGACCCTGCTCTGGATCGGACTGGTCACACTCGGGCTGGCGGTCTCCTTCGGTACGCAGCTCGTCGCAGCGCGCCGCCTGCGCTCCCCGCAGGGTCGCCGCATCGGGCTCTCCTGGGCTGTCGCCAGTGGCTATCTCGTCCTGTGGGCCTCGCTCCTCTTCCCGCGCGATCCCGAGTTGGCCAGCTTCGTCCTGGTTACCGCCATCATGGCCGGCTACGTCCTCTACGGCATCTGGATCACTCGCTTCATGGCTGTCCTCGGGCTCTTCGTCACCGCGGTCGCCGTCGTCGGCCTCCTCCTCGGCCCCGTTCCCTTCGCGCTGTCGGTCGGCCTCCTCGGTGGCGGTGCCCTGGTCACCGGCAGTCTCTGGCTCTGGTGGAGCAGTCGCGATGACGCTCGATGATCGCATCCACCAGCCGACGCGCCTGCGCATCATGGCCGCGCTGGCTGCGCTCGCGCCGGAGAGCGAGATCGAGTTCACCGCGCTCCGCGACCTACTCGGCCTCACCGACGGCAACCTGAGCACCCATTTGCTGCGCTTGGAAGAAGCTGGCTACATCCGTGTCCGCAAGACGTTCGTCGGGCGCAAGCCGCGCACCTTTCTCGCGCTCACGCCGTATGGTCGCGCAGCCTTCGAGCGCTATCGTGCCGCACTCGTCGCGCTCTTGAGCGGCCAGTCGCCGCTCCCAGCCGACTCCCTCCCTGGCGATCACGACGGTTCCGACGAGAGAGGAGGCTCCGCGTGAACGTCGTCGAGGTCGCGGACCTCCGCAAGACGTATGGCCAGGTCGTCGCGGTGGCGGGCGTGAGCTTCACCGTTCAGGACGGTGAGATCTTCGGTATCGTCGGCCCGAACGGTGCTGGCAAGACGACGACCATCGAGTGTCTGGAAGGATTGCGCCGACCCGACGCCGGCACCGTCCGAGTCCTCGGGTACGACCCCTGGCGCGAGCGCCGTCGCCTGGCATCCCAAATCGGTGTGCAGCTGCAGGAGAGCGCGCTGCCCGACCGCTTGCGCGCCGGTGAGGCGATCGCCTTGTTCGCGAGCCTCTACCCCCGCACGCTCGACCCGCGCCCGCTGCTCGACCAACTCGGACTCAGCCAGCAGCTGCGCACCCCCGTCGCCAAGCTCAGCGGTGGGCAGAAGCAACGCCTCTTTCTGCTCCTCGCCCTGCTGCACGACCCCCGTCTCCTCTTCCTCGACGAGCTGAGCACCGGACTCGACCCGCACGGCCGTCGCGCTGTTTGGCAACTCGTCCGCGCCACCCGGGCACGCGGCACCACGATCCTGTTGAGCACCCACCTCATGGACGAAGCGGAGGAACTGTGCGACCGCGTCGCCGTCTTCCACCAGGGCCGGATCGTCGCGCTCGATACCCCATCGCGCCTGATCGCCCGTGTCGTCGGGAGCCTGCGCGTGAGCGTTCGGATCCCGGAAGGCGCTCCGCTGCCGCCGCTGCAGTCCCTTCCCGGTGTGCGCCGGATCCAACGCGAAGACGCGACAGTCGTCGTCCACGCCGACGACGACCGCACCGTCGCCGCCGTCGTCCACTGCCTCGTCGAACACCAGGTCCCCCTGCGGGAGCTGCGCGTCTCCAGCGGTCGACTCGAAGACGCCTACCTCGTCCTCACGGGCACAGCGGTCACTCGAGAGGAGCAGTGAGTCATGCGCGGCCTCGTTCGCTTGACACTGACCGAGTTCCTCCTCGAATTGCGCGAACCCTTCAGCGCCTTCTTCTCCCTCGTCTTCCCGCCGCTCCTGGTCGTCATCTTCGGGAGCATCTACGGCAACGCACCGCGTCCAGAGAGCGGCGGCTTCGGCGTCATCGACCTGGCCGTGCCCGGCTATATCGCCATGGTCATCTCCACGGTCGCCGTCTTCAACCTCCCCATCGCGCTGGCCGCCTACCGAGAACGCGGTGTGCTCCGCCAACTGGCCCTCACCCCGATCTCGCCCGCCGCGCTCTTGGCCAGCCAACTCGCCGCTCGCGCCTCCTGAGCGCGCTCGGCATCAGCCTCCTCCTGCTGACCGCTGAACTCGGTTATGGGCTCCGTTTTGCCGGATCGCTCCCGAGCGCCCTCGCGGCAGGGATCCTCGGCTTCCTGGCGATGATGGCCTTCGGCTGCGCGCTCGCTGCTCTCGTCCCCAGCGCACGCACGGCGCTGGTCGTCGCCTTCGTCGTCTTCTACCCGATGGCGTTCTTCTCCGGCATGGCGCTCCCACCGGAGATCCTGCCCGAACGCGTGCGGCAGATCGCCGAGTTCCTCCCGGCTACCCCGATCGTGACCCTGCTCCGTGCCGCCTGGACCACCGAACCGTGGTCGGATCACTGGCGCGCACTGCTCCTCCTCGCCGCTTGGACCGCTGGCTCGCTCGCCACGGCCAGCTGGCGCTTCCGCTGGCAGTGACGAGCCACGACCAGCACCGGTCAGCGACCGACCCTGGCTCGCCCCGACCGCGCCAGAACAGGGGAGCGGGGGCGATACCCCGCTCCCCTGACCATCCATCCGGACCAGTCGTGTCAAGCGACCCAGCGCTCGCGGGCTGCCTCCCACCCGTGCACCTGCACCCGCTGGAGGGTCGCTTCGACGAAGAGCACCCGCTCGCGCGCCACGGACTCCTCCGCCTCACCGGTCAGGACTCCCCCCAACACGACCGGCACCGCCACGAGGCCAGCCTGACGCAGCAGCCGTGCCCATCCCCAAGCGCGCGAGACGTCTTGGGCATCGACGACACGCGACACCTCGACGACCAGCCAGATCTCGCGCTGTCCATCCAACGCGAGACGTCCCCGGGCGAGCAGGTCGGCATCGAGCAGGCGCGCGAACGCGTCCGGGCTCAGCAGGGGGCGCAGCTCACGCTCCCACTCACCGGGCGGCCGCACCCGGATACCGCGCAGGAGCCGCCCCAGCCACGAGCTGAGCCGGCGCTCGGCCCGCAATTCCAGGAGTTCGCCGAGTGCCATGTCCGCACGCTCAGCCACTTTATCTAACCGCTGGGAGAGGATTTGCACCGTCTCGCTGAGCCTTTCGATCTGCCGCGAGTGCTCAGCGACCGTCTCCCGCAGCTCAGCGATCTGCCGGGTATGCTCCTGCACCACCACGCGCAGCTCGGCGATCTGCCGGGTCTGCTCAGCAACCGTCTCCCGCAGCTCAGCGATCTGCCGCGTATTCTCGCGCACCGCCTCGATCAGCTCCGCCACTTGGCGCGAGCGCTCCTCGTCGCGCCGGACCGACTCGGCCAGGAGCTGCTCAGCGCGGGCCAGCCGCTCGGGAACCGTCAAGAGCTCCTCGCTCAGCAGCAAGCGTCGCAACTCGCTCCGCCATTCCGGGTGCTGCGCGAGCAACCGCACCAGATCCTGGAAGTCCTCGACCGTGAACGCCATGCACGTTGCTCCCTCTCGTTTGTCGCTCTACGTTATTATAAGGATGATTCCTCCCCTTGGATCGCTGACCGATCCGGCATTCCCGCCGGCACGAGCGCGCCAGGCGACCGGATCGCGGCGGCCGGCACCGACGCCGGAGGGTACGCTGGACAGCATGGCCACCGGGCTCCACGCCCCCGTTCGGTGGAATCCGGCCGAGGCCGCGCGCCGCTCGGCCCGGGGAACCCCGGCCCTCGCGGGCCGGCGGGTCAGGCACCGCCTGACCCCTACAGGACGAGATCGTGCCGCCCAACCGTGGGGTAGACATGTGCCTCGCCGAGTGCAACCGCCCCACCTGCGTAGGGGCGAGGCGCTGCCTCGCCCGGCCGCGCCGGATGGCGCGGGAAATGCCGTGGCACATGTCGGCCGGCGGCGATGGGCCTGGCAGATGGCCGACGGGCCCCGGTGGCGGTCTGCCGGCCCTGCCGGGCCGGATGGGTCAGGCAGCGCCTGACCCCTACAAACGGGGGGCGCGCGTCGCGGTGATGCCCTTGTGCCCGACCGGGGATGGGTCGTCCCGGCCTCGTAGGGGCGAGGCGCTGCCTCGCCCGGCCGCGCCACCCGGCGCGGCAATCGACCGCGCCGTCCACGCCCGGCCACGACGCACCGCCCGGTCACTCGCTCGCTGCGCCGAGCAGCCCGCCGAGCAGCGCGCCGAGCCCGCCGAGGAGCGCCACCACGAGACAGATCAGCGTCAGGACACCCAGACAGCCCACCCCAGCCAAGCCGAAGACCGCAGCCCAGCTGCCGGTGCCCCCTCGGCCAGCACCGTCCGCCGCGCCAGGAGACCGGAGATGACCGGAACCGCTACCCAGATCGGCAAGACGAAGCAGGTGGCCACACCGAGAGTGAGACCGGTCAGTGCCCCGAGCAGCACCAGCACCACCCACCAGCCGATCAACAGCCCGATCGCTCGCGCCAACCGCCCCGCGTAGGCGTGACCGACACCGAGAATGCCGAAGTAGCCGAAGATCGCCTCCAGCGCCAGTGCGATCCAGCCCGCCGTCTCGATGTCCACCTGGCGCGCCGGGCCGAGCGCGCGCGGTCGCATCGGCTCGTCCATCGCCCACCCCCTCGTGTCTTCGACGCACTTCGCCGACCAGCATGGCACGATCCAGCCGCACGCGCAACCGTCCGTTCGGCAGAGGATCGGCTCCGCCGCGTGGAAACGACGGAAACGAGACAGGCTGCTCGATCGACGGGGAAAGGCGAATACAGCCAGCTCAGCGATCGCCAGGAGACCAGGCACGGCGCACCGGCCGCTCCCCCAGTCCGGCGGCTCAGCGCTGAGGCTGGGTACCCTGACAGGGCGCGCGGCCGCTCAGGAGGCCGCGGCCAGCGAGAGCGGTCGCTCGGCCCGTGCCACCGCCAGCACGTAATCGGCGACCCGTCCCGGAATATCGACCCCGGTCGGCGCGATCGAGTTGCGGAACTCCATCGTCGCGTTGACCTCGTTGACCAGGAGACCGCGCTCGGGATGCTCCAGCACGTCGACCGCCAGGACGCCGCCACCCAGCGCTCGTGCGACCCGCCCGCACAGGTCAGCCAGTTCCGGTGTCACCGGGCAGTTGGACGCGCGACCACCGCGCGCCGTGTTGGTGACCCAGTGGTCGGAGGTCCGGTAGATGGCGCAGATCGTCTCCTCGCCGACGACGAAGGCGCGGATGTCCCGACCCGGCTTGGGTACCCACTCTTGCACGTACAGCGTCCCGTGGTGAAAACCGCCGAGCATCCGCTTGTGCCGCAGCAGCTCCTCGGCCGCGCGCCGACTGTGCACGCGCGCCAAGAGCCGACCCCAGGATCCCAACGGCGGCTTGATCACCACCGGGTACCCCAGTTCGTCGGCTGCCGCCAGTGCTTCGTCCGGACTGAAGGCCACCATCACCCGCGGCTGCGGGATGCCAGCCGCGGCCAGCAGCGCCGTCGTCCGCAGCTTGTCGTTGCACACTTCCAAGAGGGACGGTGGATTGACTACCGGAATCCCCCACGCCGCGAAAACGCTGGCCACGTGGAGCCCCCGTTGCTGGCTGACCGAGCGTTCCACCACCACGTCGTACCGCGGCGGCGGGCTGGTCAGCTCGAGCCGCAGCTGCCGGTCGACGATCCGCTCGACCACCGCCCCGCGCTGCTCCAGCGCCGCGATCAAAAGCCGCTCTTCCGCTCGCAAGAGTCCATAGACGAGTCCGACACGCACGCGCTCCACGACTGACCTCCGACACCACTGCGACCGACCGGACACCGACGGGACCGGGCCACGCTCAGGCCGAGCGTTTCGTCCCGCGTTTGTCCGGCTGGGCACCGTGGGTCGCGAGGCAGCGAGCCTGGCGGACGAGCACGCCGTTTTCTCGCTCGGCAGGGAGATGATTCGAAGAAAAGAGGACCAGCGAGTCGATCGAGCACGCAGGCCAGGACAACACTGGCCGCCTCGCCCGGTCACCCCGGCGCTGTCCATTGGTTCGATCCTGGTGCTCGACCACTCGCTCCATCGACGAGATCGCTCCTCGCAAACGAAAACCGCTCACCCCGGCGGGGGCGAGCGGTGCCGTCTCGCGGTACCACCCCGCTTCGCCGCGCCCTCGCGGGTCGCGGCCTCGCCCACTCGGCACGCACCGAGTGTCGCCCGATAACGGGGGCCACCGTCGTCGCCTACCCCGCGCGATGCGGCTCGGGACGCAGCTCCGAGGCCTTCTTCCCCAGCAGTGACGGGCCGCCTTTCCACCACCCGCGGCTCGCTGGACCGCTCCCGCTGGGTACTCTCCTCTTCGCCGCCTTTGCGGCGCTCCGTTGTCGTCTTGGAGCCTACACGAGTCGAGCGCTCTTGTCCAGTACCAGGAACTGGCTGCTCCTCCCACCCCGCTGTCCCCGTCTGCCGCGCCGGCACGGTTCCCGCCCGAGCAGCCGAGGCCGCACGCTTCGCAACGCAGCTGGAGCGTGGCCCACCGCCCGCCGGGCAGGGAAGACCGACGCACCGGCTCGGTCCGCGAGCGACCTGGCTCGTCTCCCGCTCCCGGGACGAGCCCGCCGACACACCCTCGTTCCCTTCTCCGGCGACGCCTGGCCGACGGCAGAGTCGAGCGCCGCGTCGTCGCGCTCCGGCTGAGTCATGGAGCCGGCACCGGCTGACTCGGTCCACCGCACACCGGCAGGACAGTGCGCCCAGTCAGCGTGCCGGGACAGTGCCAGCCGCCCGCTACAGCAGGAAGCCGGTCGGGAAGGGATCATCGTCGCGCAGGACGAGCGTCGCGATCCCCATGCAGTAGGACATGGTGCTGATCTCGCTGTGGATCGCCTCCCCCTCGCGGCGCACCGCTCGCGCGGCGAAGCGCAACCCCACCGGACTCTCGTGGAAGTAGGACGCACCGAGCGGCAATCGCCCGCTCGCCACCAGCGCCGCCACGCGCGCCGCTGTCCCTGTCCCCGAGGGGGTGCGCCCCATCGTGCGCGGCGCGTAGAAGTTGGCGACGCGTGCTCCCGACGGTTGCGCCGTCGAACCGACCGCGAGCGGCCGACCGTCCTCGTCCAGCTCCTGCACTAGCGTGACCAGATCGACCGCTCGCCCCTGCGCCACGCCGGGCACGTCGGCCCGCAGCTGGGCCCGCGCCGCCTGCCAGAGCATCGTCCCCACGTCGAGCAGGCGCTCGCGTGCCGCTGGAGCGAGCTCGGCACCGAGTTCCAGACCGAGCGCCGTCGCATCGGCGAACGCGTACAGCAGCCCGCCCCAGGCGAGCGTCACTGGCACGGCACCCAACTCGGTCTCGAGCGACGCTGCCCCCAACGCGTAGGAGGGGCCACTCGCCATGGTCGCCGCGACCACTCGCCCACCGCGCAGCGTGACGCGCACCGGGACCGGGCCGAGCACGGTATCGAGCACCAGCTCCTGCTCACCATCGTCGGTCGTCCGCGGGACCAGCCCGCTCTCCACCAACGCGACCGCCACGCTGAACGTCGAGTCGCCGCAGGCATCGAAGTACCCATCGGGGTGGACGAAGATCACGCCAGCATGACTCTCCGGTCGCTCCGGCTCGGTGAGAAAGGCACCCAGCAGGTTGCGGTGACCACGCGGCTCCCGCACGATCAGGGCACGCACGTGATCGTAGCGGGTCGCCAGGTCCGCCTGTTTCTCGCGGATGGTCCGGCCGCGGAGCGGTGGGCAACCGGCGACGACGATGCGCGTCGATTGGCCGTGGTGGTAATCCCAGACCTGAAGCACATGGCGCGCCTGCCCGAACATCTCGCCTCTTCCCCGTGCTTTACCCTGATCCGCGCGCACCGTGCGCGCTGCACCTGGGCCATGATACCGCCAGCGACGAAGCAGGAGGTGAGCAGGATGACGCACGATCGGGAACCGTACGCGCGAGGCATCGTTCCGGAGCGACCGTTCGCTGCGGTCCGACCGCTGGTCGGCGAACTGGTCGCCGTTTTGGCCGTCAGCTTCCCCGACCGCAACCTGGAGCTGGAACCGTTCGGCTCGCGGGCCTTCCCCGATGGTGCCATCGCCGAACTCTGCGTGACCGACCAACCGGACGCTCGACCGGGACAGCGTGTCGCCCGGGCCGCGTATCTCGGCTTCGTTCGCTTCCCCATCGGGGGAATCGTCGCCGTGGGCGCACGCTGCTTCGTGGACGGGGAGGCGATCGGCGAGGTGGTCGGATTCGATGGCGCCCATGCTCCCAACCACTGGAACATCGTCGTGCGCAGCGCGCACTTCGCCGATGGCGCAGCCCGCGGCCTGCGCCTCGGCGCCACGGTGACGCTCAGCAGCTCGGGGAGAGCGAGCGAGCCGGACGGCCACTGACCGCCGTCCGCATCACGCGCCGCAGTCGGTGCATCGCCAGGCTGCCCACTACCGGGCCCGCCGCCGATCGGCGCACCAGCCCGCCGGTCGAGCAGCCACCCCGCCCGGTGACGAGCCAGGCAGCCCGGATCCCGTCCCACTGCTTGCGCTCCAGCAGTCCCGTCCCCTACACTGCCGCCGACCGGACCGCGGGAAGGAGCGGAGCGATGACGACCGTCGCCGAAGTCGTCGCCCAGGAACTGCGAGCAGCTGGGGTGGACCGCGCCTTCGGGCTTCCCGGTGGGGAGGTACTGGCGCTCATCGACGCGCTGCGGCGCGCGGGGATCGCCTTCACCCTCTGCCGGCACGAGGCAGTCGCCGGCATCGCCGCCGGTGTCTACGGCAAGCTCCGCCGCACCGCTGGCCTCGCCGTCGCCACGTTGGGACCCGGCGCAGCCAATCTCCTGCTCGCCGTCAGCAACGCTTGGCTCGACCGCGAACCGCTCCTCGCCATCACCGCCGACCTGCCTGCCAGTTGGCCACCGAGCCACACGCACCAGCGACTTCCTCTCCACGACGTCTACCGACCGGTCACTAAGCACGTCGAGGCAGTCACGCCGCTCGACCCGCACCGCCCGGTCCGGCGTGCCCTCGTCGCCTGTACGAGCGAGCCACTGGGGCCGAGTTACCTCACGCTGTCGGCCGAAGATGCGGTGCTCCCAGCCTGCATCCGGCACGAGGAGTCGCTGGTCGCCCGACCGGTCACGGCTCGGGAAGACGCTCGAGTCGCTGCCCAAGAACTGGCGCGTCGCCTAGCCGAGGCCGAGCGACCGCTCGTCGTGGTCGGTCTGGGCGTGCGGCCGGAAAACGCGCCAGGGCTGCGGCACTGGCTGGCCGCGTGGCACCTCCCGGTCGCCGTGACGCCCAAGGCGAAGGGACTGGTGGACGAGCGCGACCCAGCACTCGACTTCGTCGGCGTCATCGGCGGGATGGCGATCGACGACCTCATGGTCGAAGCCGTGCAGCGAGCCGATCTCCTCGTCGGCTTCGGCTTCGACCCGGTGGAGGTGGACAAGACCTGGCACGCGCACCGTCCGGTGCTCTGGGTCCTGGAATCGGCCCAGACGACAGGCCTCCTCCCGCGACGCAATCTTCTTCTCTCCGACCACCACGAGCTCCTCGCCGCACTCGGCGAGCAGGCTCCACCGCGCCGTTGGGAGCAGCCGTTTCGGGAGATCCAGGCGGAGCGAGCGGCCATCGCGGCCGGGGAAAGCCGGGCCCCTGCTCGGGGACTCGCCCCCGTGCACATCGTCGCGGCGCTGGCCGCCGTCCTCCCAGCCGAAACGATCGTGACGACCGACGTGGGATCGCACAAGTATCTCTTCGGTCAGTTCTGGCCCAGCCGTCACCCGGAGACGTTCTGGATGTCGAACGGCTTGTCCGGCATGGGGTACGGGCTCGCGGCGGCGATCGGGGCCAAGCTGGCACGGCCCGCTGCGCCGGTGCTGGCGGTCCTCGGCGACGGCGGGTTCTCCATGGTCTGCCAGGAACTGGAGACCGCCCGGCGCGTCGGTGCACCCCTGACCGTCCTGGTCATCGCCGATCGCTCCTACTCGCTGATCCGCATCGGCCAGGAGAACCGAGGCCTGCCCCGCTACGGTGTCGACTTCGAGCCGATCGATAGCGTACTCGTCGCGCGAGCATGCGGCTGCGCCGGCACAGTGGCCCGAACCCCCGACGAACTGGCCGCAGCGGCTCGCCAGGCGCTCGCCGCCAACGAGGCCGGCTTACCGTTCGTCATCGAGGTACCGCTCGATCCGGACGCCTATCGACCGATCGTCTGAGCGCGCACTCGCCAGCAGGGGCGCGACCAGGCATCGAGTTCGCGCCGCTTCAGTTGCGCGCTCAGTCCGAAGCGCCTGGCCTCCCGGCAGATGTCCGCCAGGCTCGTCCCGTGCGCGACGTACTCGATGGCGAAGACCGGCTTGCCCGCCTGCCGGAACGGCGCAGTGAGCCCGCACCAGCCTTCAGCGAGACAGCTTTCCACGAGAATGCGGTCGACGTCGCCGACCAGCCCCGTTGCCTGCTCGGCATCGTTCTCGAGCCCGATAGCGAGCCCGCGCGCGTGCGCCTGCTGGGATCGGCACGCGAGGGGACGGCGCACACCCCCACGTTGGATGGGTCAGACGCTGCCTGACCCGCCGGCACGCCAGGGCCGGCAGTCCCCCGGTGGGGCGATGGGCATGGTGCCGGATGGATCGCCGGCGCCGCCGATACCTGGCGCAGGTGTTTCCCGCCCCTCCCGGCGCAGCGGGCGAGGCAGCGCCTCGCCTCCACAACAACAGGGCCGAGTACCACCGGTGCGACCGATACCGGCCACCGGTCGGTATCACCGGCCCCGTCCTGCAGGGGTCAGGCGGTGCCTGACCCGCCGGCCCGCCAGGGCCGGCAGTCCCCCGGGTAGGGCGATGGGCGCGGTGCCGGATGGATCGCCGGCGCCGCCGATACCTGGCGCAGGTGTTTCCCGCCCCTCCCGGCGCAGCGGGCGAG
>NZ_JBRBZA010000073.1:0-80170 GCF_053493975.1 Thermomicrobium sp. | reverse complement strand
GATCACGAGGAGGGCAGCATCGAAACCGCCGACTCCGGCGAGCATATTTTTGATGAAGCGCTCATGCCCGGGAACATCGACGATACTCAGTCGGCGGCCACTCGGGAGCGTCATCCAGGCGAAACCGAGATCGATCGTCATTTCCCGTTCCTTTTCCTCGCGGAGTCGGTCGGGATCGATCCCGGTGAGTGCTTTGACGAGCGTCGATTTTCCGTGATCGACATGCCCAGCAGTGCCGATGACGAAGGTCTGGCGTGTCATCCCTTGACTGCGCCTCCTACCCTATCTCGCGAAAGTGTACCGTGTGGTTGCAGAGAACGATCACGACGGGGGAAGGAGCACGCCCGGTGTCGATCGGTCCGTATCGGATTCCTCGATCCTCGCGGTACGTGGCGCTCGATGCGACTGCGGTACCAGCGCTCCGTGTCGAGACAGGCGCGATCGTCGAGTTCGAGACGAGCGATGAGCCATACGAGTCGCTCGCCAGAGGCATCCCGATCGACGAGATCGGATTGGATCGCTTCAACCAAGTGACCGGTCCGCTCGCGGTCGATGGGGCGCACCCGGGTGACGCACTCCGAGTCGATATCCTCTCCATCAGCATCGAGCGGGCTTGGCTGGTCTTCATCCACTCGTTCGGTCCGCTCGGGCGACTCTTACCGAAGACAGCGTGCGAACGCTTGGACGTGCATGACGGACGACTCGTCGTCTCCGAACGACTGCACCTCCCTCTCCAGCCGAGTATCGGCTGCATCGGGGTCGCTCCCGCTCGAGGTGCGAGCTCTACTTTCCGGCCGGTCTGGCCATGGGGAGGGAACCTCGATCTGGCCGAACTCCGCGCCGGAAGCACGATCTGGCTGCCGGTCCAACGACCGGAAGCATTCCTTTTCCTGGGTGACGTGCATGCTGCGATCGGTGCGGGCGAACCGGTACACGTCGCGATCGAAGCTGCCGCACGAGTCACGGTTCGAGTCGCGGTCGATCACCAACTGCGGCTTTATGGGCCGTTGGTTCGCAGCGACGATGAACTCCTCGTGCTCGGCCTCGGACCCGATATCCCGAGCGCTCAGCAGGCTGCGCTCGCCAACGCCGTCGCACTGATCCAGCGTGCATTCGACCTCACGACCCGTGAGGCGTATGCCTTCGTCTGCGCGTGCCTCTCCTACCGGTTCGGCGGACCAGCCGGCCCGGTCGTGGCTGCCGCGCTTCCCTTGGAGCCGGTCATTCAGCTGTCTGGGAGCGCGATGCCCAGCTGGCTCGCCAGTTCCTGAGGTGTGGTAACCGGTCGCTGGCAGGAGAAATTGCGGCAGACGTACGCTGCCGGCTGTCCGTCGACCAAGAATCGCTCGGCCAAAAGCGGAACGATCGTCGCGGCCATCTCGTCCTCCGGGCGGCGCACAGCGAGGACACGATTCGGCAGGTAGCTGGCCTGGACGACCCGAAGAAGCGCGCGCGTCTCTTGTTGCGTCGGATCACCGACGATGGCGATTTCGAATGGTTGACCGAGCGCGAAGTCCATCGCGAGCAACAGTTGCCCGCAGGCGATCGGGTGCTCGACGGCGAGCTGGGCGTACCGTTCCAAGAGCGTTCGCGCTCGGTCGATCAAGCGATGCTCACCCAACAGCGTACCCAAACGAAGCAGTGCTTCGGCTGCTGCTCCATTACCGCTCGGCGTACCTTGATCGATGAACGTTTTCGGGCGGACGATCAGTTGTTCCGCATCGCTCGCTGTGTCGTAGAAGTCACCGGCTACCGGGTCGCTGAACTTGGTCAAGATCGCCTCGGTGAGTTGGCGTGCCCAGGCGATCCAGGATGGATCGAAGGTCGCTTCGTAGAGCGATACCAAGGCATTCACGAGATTGGCATGATCGTCGAGGAATCCCGGGAATCGTGCCTCCCCTTCCTCCCACACGTGGTAGAGCGTGGTCCCGTCCCACAACTGGTCCCGGAGAAAATTCGCTGCACGCTCAGCGATCGCGACGTAGTCGGGGCGATCGAACGCAGCGCCTGCTTCCGCGAAGGCGCGGATAGCGAGCGCATTCCACGCAACGATCACTTTCTCGTCACGGGCCGGATGAGGGCGCTGATCGCGTGCCTGGTAAAGGCGAGCACGGATCGCGGTGATGCGCTGATCGAGCTCATCGAGCGAAAGGACGAACTCGCTCGCGATCGTCGCTGGATCGTCCGCAACGTGCAGGATGGACTTGCCCTCGAAGTTTCCACGCGGTGTGACGCCGAAATAACGACAAGCGAGTCGAGCGTCCTCGTCCCCCAAGACGGCTGCTATTTCCCCTGGTGTCCACAGGTAGAAGGCTCCTTCCCCCTCCTCACTATCGGCGTCCTGGGCAGCGAAGAACGCTCCGTGGTCTCCACGCATCTCGCGCTGCAGGTACGCGAGCGTCTCTTCGGCGACGGTGCGGCAGAGTCGGTTGCCCGACGCGAGGTAGGCGAGGCTATACACGCGTGCCAGCAGGGCGTTGTCGTAAAGCATTTTCTCGAAGTGCGGGACGAGCCACGCTTCGTCGACCGTGTAGCGGTGAAACCCGCCCCCGATCTGGTCGTGGATGCCGCCAAGCGCCAGAGCAGTGAGGGTCTGAAGCACCATTTCCAGCGCGCGCGGTGCGCCGGCGCGGCGGAACGTCCGCAAGAGAAATTCGATTTGCAACGGGGAGGGAAACTTCGGTGCGGTCCCGAAGCCCCCATGCTCCCGGTCGTAGTGAGGGACGAGATTGCGGGCCGCCTCATCGAGCAACTGTTCACGCAATGGTACTGCCTGGAGCGGTGGGCGTGTCTGCTGGTGAAGATAACTGACGAGATCCTCGGCTGCGCGCTCGACATCGGCGCGGCGCTCCCGATAGGCTTGGGCGACGGCGAGGAGGACGCGTGGCCAGGCCGGTAATTGACCTCGGTCTTCCGGTGGGAAGTACGTACCGCCGTAAAACGGTTTGCCATCGGGAGTCAGGAAGATGTTGAGTGGCCAGCCCCCGGAGCCCGTCATTGCTTGCAACGCGTTCATGTACAGCTCGTCGAGGTCTGGGCGCTCCTCACGATCGACTTTGATGTTGACGAAGAGCTCGTTCTGGAGCTGAGCGATTTCGGGATTCTCGAAGCACTCGTGCTCCATCACGTGGCACCAGTGGCAGGAGGAGTAACCGATGCTGAGGAGGATCGGTTTGTCCTGCTCGCGGGCGACTCGGAAGGCCTCCTCGCACCAGGGGTACCAGTCGACAGGATTGTCAGCGTGCTGCCGCAGGTAGAGACTCTTCTCATTGGCGAGGCGGTTCGGCATGGTGAACCTCGCTCCCCTGTGCACGTCTTCGTGGCCGGTTTCCAGCGTCCACCGGTTCGTTCGATGATACCCGATTCGTCGTGTCCGAAGACGCTGCGCTGCCTGGGCGGAGCGTTCATGAATGAGAACCCCTTTACCGTACCTGCTGTGGATCATCCGGTCTTGGATCACGCGCTGGTGCCGCTGCTCGAGCCTGAGGGGACAGAAACGCTGGGCAGCCGAGCAAAGTGGCTGCCCGTGGAGGGCGATCGGTCCATCGCTCGCGGGGTCGCCGCAGGTGAGCGTACGAATCCTTTCCTCGCAGTTACGGCACAGGGCGCTCTGTTGTCGGTTGACGGAGAAGGTTCGGCGTGCTAGTCTGGACCTATGTGCGGTTCTCGAGCGAGACCGTGCAGGGGAAAGGGGGTGATGCCCGGAATGAGTAGCCACGAACTTCCGGGCGTCACCGTGGAGGTAGTCGGGTAACCGGCTTTCCCGCGGGGGCGCCCACACCAACCACCGAGCCGGCCTCATCAGGCCGGCTCGGTGTTTTCTCGGGTATCCTTCGCCATGGAAGGAAGCATGAAAGCGAAAGGGGCGTGCACGGTGACGAGTCATGCCGGGGCGACTGAAGCATATATCCACCGTATTGAGGAGTATCGCAAGCGACGGGACGAGTTCTTCAAGTCCAACGAGAATTCCCCGCTCCTGCCAGAACAGCGGGAGCGCTTTCGAGGGTTGCGCTATTATCCGGTAAAGCCTGAATACCGCTTCGTCGTCGAGTTGCAACGCGACGGTGTCAGCCAAGAGCGCGTGATACTGGGTACCACGACGGGTGAGCCGAAGGAGTTCATCGTCGCTGGTCGCGTGACGGTCGAAATCGAGGGGAAGCCAGTG
Source organism: Thermomicrobium sp. (assembly GCF_053493975.1). Classification (NCBI taxonomy): domain Bacteria; kingdom Pseudomonadati; phylum Thermomicrobiota; class Thermomicrobia; order Thermomicrobiales; family Thermomicrobiaceae; genus Thermomicrobium; species Thermomicrobium sp. Next base: position 76,005 of record NZ_JBRBZA010000073.1, on the reverse strand, counting down.
ACGTTCACGGTCTACCGGGAGGTCGGCCGTGGGCGCTATTTTCTCCCCTTTCGAGATGCGACTGCCGGGAGCGAGACCTATTCGGTCGGTCGCTATCTCGACCCCCAAGAGACACCGGACGGCAAGCTCGTGATCGACTTCAATCTGGCGTACAACCCGTACTGTGCCTATAACGATCGTTGGACCTGCCCTATTCCGCCCCGAGAGAATATCGTCGATGTTCCGATTCGTGCTGGCGAAATGGCCTATCCTGACTACGTCTCGGTCACCGAACAGGAAAAACCCTCAGGACCGACGCCGTTGATCGGAGGATGAGGTGGGGCTCGAGGTCACTGCGAGTACGACGCCTTTGGCGCTCGTCGAGGGTACGGTCGTTCTCCCCGTCGGGCAGGATGGCCAACTGGATCGAATCGTCGGGATCGATCCGGGAGTCGCCGACCGGCTGGTTCGAGCTGCGCGGTCGGTCGGGGTAGCCGGGCGTGTCGGGCAAGCCGCGCTTTTACCCCCGATCGACGGTTTGGCGGCCGAACGGTTCATCGTTGTTGGCATGGGAGCGGAGCAGCAGCGATCGCTCGTCGACGTGCGACGTGGGGCGGCACTGGCGGCCAAACTCGCCGGCGAGGTCGGTGCGAGTGTGCTCGCCTGGCCCATCGTAGCCGTGAGCGGATCGAGCCCTGCTCGAGTCGCCCAGACGATCGTCGAGACGACAGCGCTGACCAGCTACCGGTTCCACCGCTACCGATCCGGTGAGGGTGGAACGCGGTTGCGGCAGTTGGTCGTACTCGGTGAGGGGACTCAGGTCGAGGAGGGAATCCAACGCGGACGTCTGACGAGCGATGCAGTGTGCTTCGCCCGTGACTTGACCAACGAGCCTGCCAACGTGCTCGACCCCGAGCGGCTCAGCGGGATCGCGTGGGAGATCGCCCAGGAGACTGGGCTGGCCTGTTCCATCTACGATCGGGCGCTGCTCGAGGAACTCGGTGCCGGGGCGATTCTTGCGGTGGGGCAGGGCAGTCGCCGAGAACCGCGACTCATTCATCTGGTCTATCGGGCGGATGGTGATATTCTCGGTCGCATGGCTCTGGTCGGGAAAGCCGTCACGTTCGATGCGGGCGGGTTGAGCCTCAAGCCAGCAGAGGGAATGGAGCGGATGAAGGGAGACATGGCGGGGGGAGCAGCTGTCCTGGCTGTACTGCGAGCGCTTCCCGCGTTGCACCTCCCGGTGGAAGTGCATGGAGTCGTGGCGGCGGCAGAGAATCTTCCCGATGGAGAGGCGTTCCGGCCCGGAGACATCCTGCGTACCTTGAGCGGGAAGACGGTCGAAGTCATCAGTACCGATGCCGAAGGACGGTTACTCCTCGCAGATGCACTGACGTTCGCGGTGCGACAGGGGGCTGACCTTTTGGTGGACATCGCGACATTGACGGGTGCCTGTGCGGTCGCGCTCGGGCGCGGTGGAAGCGGCGTGTTCGCAAGTGATGATTCGGTCGGTCAGCTGATCCTCCAGGCAGCGAACGAGGTAGGTGAGCGGATGTGGGCTCTTCCACTCTGGGACGACTATCGCGAGCTCCTCAAGAGCGAGCACGCCGACCTGAAGAACACAGCCGGTCGTTGGGGAGCGGCGATCAATGCCGCACTCTTCCTCCGCGAATTTACCGAAGGGCGCCCCTGGGCGCACCTGGATATCGCCGGGCCGGCGTGGTCGGAGCAGGGAACGTTGTTTGGGCCGGCCGGTGCGACGGGACACGGAGTGCGGACGCTGCTCCGCTTCGTGGAACTCTGGGCGGAACGACGAGGAGCGGCAGCATGAGCCGAGCTTTCGCCCGCCGCTTTCAGGTTGCGACCGGTGGGCGCGATCAGATGCTCGATCTCACTCCGCAGGTTCGCGAGACGGTCGCAGCCAGCGGGATCCGGGAAGGATTGGTCTGCGTCTTCGTCGCGCATTCCACGGCAGCCGTGTCCGTCTCGGAGTACGAGCCAGGTCTGATGCAGGACGTCCGGATCGTCGCTGAGCGCATCGCTCCACAGGGGATGGAGTACGCACACGACCGTCTCAATGCCGATGACAACGCCCACAGCCACTTGCGGTCGCTGGTGGTCGGGCCGTCGGTCACCGTGCCACTCGTGTCAGGCGAATTGACTCTGGGAACCTGGCAGCGCATCGTCTTGCTCGACTTCGATACCCATCCGCGGACACGCACAGTATGGGTGCAGGTGCTCGGTGCGACGTGACGTGGTCCGAACGATCGCCGATCTCTTGACCGACTTGCGAACGCGACGCGGCTGGCCCCTGCGGGAAGTCGCCCAACGGAGCGGTCTCTCCATCGCTTATCTCAGCGAGTTGGAACGTGGTCGCAAGTTACCGACGCTCGAGGCGCTGGATCAGCTCGCGGCCGCGTTCGATTGCACACTGGCGGCATTCTTGCGTTTGCTCGCCGACCGCTTGGAGGGACCAGCGACCGACGTTCGTCATGACGCCGAATTTCAGGATTTGGAACCGGCCGATCGATCCGAACTGGCGTGCTATGCTGAGTACTTGCGCTGGCGGCGTTCGCACTGTGGTCAACGGTAACAGTGAGTAGGGAGAAAAGATCTGTGGGAACCGATCGACTGACGGCACTCTTCGTCGACACGGGCTGGCTCGCCGAGCGGCTCGGTGACCCGCTGGTTCGCGTCGTCGACTGCCGGTATTACTTCGATGATCGGGACGGGTACGGAGAGTACCGCAAAGGACATATTCCGAGTGCACGTTACCTCGATTGGACAGTAGTGACCGTCGACCCGCATGACCCTGTGGCCTACCGACTCGCACCGTCACGATACATAGCAGCCCGGCTGGGTGAGCTGGGTATCGGTGACGAGCATCTCATCGTCGGCTATGACGACGAGGGTGGACACTTCGTCGCCCGCCTCTGGCTCGCGCTCGCGTACTACGGGAAAGCTGATCGGCTGCGCATCCTGGAGGGGGGCTGGACTCGGTGGGTGGCCGAGGGACGACCTACCGCGACCGATGAGCCGGTGTGGCCTCCGGCTACTTTCCACCTGCCGCCGACACCCGTGCATCCGGAGCTGGTCGCTGATGCTCGTGATGTCTTGGAGGCAATCGCGTCTGGGAGGAGCGTCGTGCTCGATGTGCGGCGGCTGAGCGAATATACCGGTGAGGAGGTGCGTGCGCGCCACGGTGGTCATGTGCCCGGGGCACGCCATTGGTTCTGGCAACGGAGTCTCGACTGGGAGGGCTTACGAACGTTTCGGTCTCCGGAAGAAGTGCAAGCGGGGCTGGCCGAACTCGGTTTGACCACCTCGATGCCAGTCATCACCTACTGTCACGGTGGAGTGCGTGCGGCGCACGCTGCGCTCGCGCTGACACGGGCTGGGTTCCGACACGTGCGCGTTTATGTCGGGAGCTGGGCGGAGTGGGGAAACCGCGACGATCTACCGCGAGCGCTCGGGCTTCCGCATGGCGACGGACGGGAATCATGACGGTTTGAGAGCCAGGATGCGCTGAACGATTCCGGCGCGTCGTCGCTGCTCCTGGAGCACGTGAAAACCGTTTGCGACGACCAACGGAAGTGGTTCGCGGGCGAGATGATCGTGGGCGAATCGCACGCTGAGCGGTTCGATCAAACATTGCGCGAGCCCCAGGAGCCGGCGATCGCTGCGGACATGTTCGACGAGGACGAGGCGTCCCCCGGGTCGAAGCACACGGTAGGCCTCACGCAGTGCTCGTTGGGGGTTCGGAATCGTGCAGAGACTGAGGATCGAGAGGACCGAGTCGACGCTCGCATCGCGCAGCGGAAGGGCCTGCGCATCGGCACGCACGAGTGTCACGGGACGGTCATGAGCCTGGGCGCGACGTTGGGCAACGCGGAGCATGCCGAGACTGAGGTCGATACCGATGAGGACAATCTCTCGCCGAAAGAAGGGTAGCGTGCGACCCGTTCCGATGGCGATCTCGAGGGTTCGCCCCACAGCCTGTTGTGCTGCCCAGGCACGCCAGTCACCTAACAGCCAACGCTCCATGCGATCCATCGCCGCATCGTACCAGCCAGCGAGGCGGTCGTAGTGCGTAGCCAGTTCACGCAATGTTCGTTGGTCGTACACCGTCACCTGATCCTCGCACGAGCAGTGTAGCTGGTCGACAGCACTCGGAGCCAGTACTCTTGAAGAGATCGAGGAGCGGAGCGTGCGATGTGGTTGATCGTTCCGGTGATCTTTCTCCTCTCGTGGCGGATGACCCGGCGGTGGGGACAGGCCCTCAATGAAACCGTGGCCTGGATCGTGGGTTATTTGGCGACCGCGGGAGTCCTGTGGCTGACCGACGTGGGAGGACTCGATCTCGTCGATACTCGCCCAAACAGCCCCGGCGCGATCCTCGCTATCCTCGGCGGGTTTCTCGGTATGCTGGTGAGTCGCTGGCGTTGGAAACGGCGAGGTGGTCATCTGGAGCCGCGTACCGACTGGCGGAAGGCCTTGATTCACGGTGCGGCTCGCCTGAGCGTGCGACGCTCCGCCGATCGAGGCACGGCTGTCGGGAGTCGAACTGGCAGCGCTTCCGGTTCGGATGTCACCGCGATGGTCGGGCGACTACTCGGTCGTGCGGCGGCCAACCTTTTCGTTCCTGAACTGCGGCGTCGCAACCCCTGGTTCCGGGCGATGCGGGCTTTGGTCTCGCAAGACGAGACGCGGCAGCGACGACCGTGAGGGTATTGGGAGGGAGGCAAGGGAGTGGAGCGGTCGCTACCGACGCGCGAGGAAGCGTGGCAACTGGTGCGAGAGTTCACGACACAGCCCCACCTTTTGCGTCACATGCGGGCAGTGGAAGCAGCCATGCGGGCCTATGCCCGACGTTTTGGTCAAAACGAGGAACTATGGGGGTTGGTCGGGATTCTGCACGATTTCGACTACGAGCGGTACCCGAACATCAGTACGCAGGGACACCCGGTCGTCGGTGCACGCATCTTGCGCGAGCGCGGGTACCCGGAAGAGGTCATCCGGGCGATCTTGGCTCATGCGAGTGAGGTCACCGGGGTCGAACCGGAGTCACTGCTCGAGAAGACGCTGGTCGCGGTCGACGAACTGACCGGGTTTCTCGTCGCAGTGGCATTGGTACGCCCGACCAAGAGCATCCTCGACGTGGAAGTGTCCAGCGTCAAGAAGAAGTGGAGGGCGAAGGAGTTCGCTGCCGCGGTGAACCGCCAGGAGATCGAGCGCGCGGCAGCAGCGCTCGGGGTTCCGCTCGAGGAACACATCCGCATCGTGCTGGACGCGATGAAGGAGATCGCTCACGAGTTGGGGCTGGAGCGGCGGCCAGTCGAGGCGGCTCAAGCTGGACCGCAAGAATAGAAGTGAAACGAGGGGCATTCCTCTCGTGAATGCCCCTCGTGTCGCGACTGAACGCGGAAACGGATGCTGCAGGAGCGAGGGCGAATCGAACCCTGACCGAAATGCTCTCGACGCTCAGCCCGTTTTGATCTCTGTCCAGAGGCGATCCAGCTTGAGAGCGCCCTCTTCACCGACGTCTTTGATCCATTGAAGGCGCTTCCAAACCTCCGGCGGCGGATAAACACCCGGATTGTTGAGTACTTCTTGGTCGATAAAGCCTTGCTCTCGGGCAGCTTTGTTCGGGCTCCCATACATGATGTAGTTGGCGTTGCGTCCAGCGATGTCAGGCCGGTTGAGAAAGTCGATGAAGACCATCGCCGTGTACTTGTGCGGGGCGGTCTTGGGAACACAAAGGTTGTCCTGCCAGACCGTGCAACCTTCGGTAGGGATAACATAGCGGAGGGTCGGCTTCTCTTGCTCACTCATGAGCGCATCGCCGGTCCAGATGTGGGCGATCAGTGCCTCGCCGGCGACGAGCAAGTCATCGTTGTTCTGGCTGGAATAAGCGAGCACGTGCGGCTTCTGCGCGAGGAGTAGCCGCTTCGCTTTGGCGAGCGCATCATCGCTCGTCTCGTTGATCTCGTAGCCCAGATACATGAGAGCCGCCCCGATCACCTCGCGCTGATCGTCCAACATGACCACCTTGCCGCGCACCTCGGGTCGTGGTTCGAACACTTCTTTCCAACTCGCGAGGTCTTCGCCGAGCACGCTGGTATCGTAGCTGTAACCGGAGGTGCCCCACATATACGGCACGCTGTAGGTGTTGTCGGGGTCATAGTACGGTTTCAGATTTTCCGGGTCGATGTTCGCGATCGTCTTGATGACGGAATAGTCGAGCGGCTCGAGAATGCCGAGGTTGATCATGATGCTGACCATGTAGTCGGAGGGAACGATGACGTCGTAACCCGTCGCGCCACCTTGGAGCTTGGCGAGCAGATCCTCGTTAGAAGCGTAGGTGTCCATCGTGACCTTGACGCCATAGGTCTCTTGGAACTCGGTCAGGATGTCTGGATCGATGTACTCCGACCAGTTGTAGAAGTTGAGTTGCTTGTCTAGCTTGCTGCGATCGACATAGTCAGGGATCGCGGCGCCGACTTGGGGTGATGCTTCGGTGGAAGCGGGTGTCGGTGTCGGTTGCGATCGAGCGCAGGCCGCGAGCAAGTTGGCGAGCGCTACCGAACTCGTGCCGAGCAGGGTCGCTCGCCGCAGGAGTTCACGGCGCGACAGTCGCCCCTGCTGCCAGTCGCGGATCCACCGCTGAACGAGTTCCTGCCGATTCATCGTCTCCTCCTCATGTCAGAACGACCGACGACGCTGGAACACGAGCGATCCCAAAACCAGCGCGATGGAGGCGAGCAGCATCACGGTAGACAGCGCGTTGACATCCGGCGTGATTCCGCGCCGTACTCGGCCGTAGATCTCGAGCGGCAGCGTCGTCGAACCCACGCCGGCCGTGAAGAAGGTGATGACGAAGTCGTCGATCGAGAGGGTGAACGCCAGCAGCGCCCCGGCGATGATGCCCGGCATGAGGAGCGGAAGCGTGATGTGCCGGAACGTCTGCCACTCGTTCGCACCGAGATCCTGAGCTGCCTGCTCCAGCGTGCGATCGAAGTCTGCCAGACGGGCGCGCACGACGACAGCGACGAAGGGGAAAGAGAACGCGATGTGGGCGATCGTGATCGTCCCTAGGCCAAAGTTGAGCTTGAGGCCGAAGAACTGATCCAGCCAGGTGAATACCAGATTGAAGAAGACCAGCAGGGCGATCGCCATCACGATCTCGGGCACGATGATCGGTAGATACATTGCCGCTTCGTACATGCGCTTGACGCGAAAACGCGTGCGTTCCAAGGCGAGCGCAGTGAGCGTTCCGATCACCGTCGAGACGATCGTCGAGACCAGAGCGATCACCAACGAGTTCTGCGCAGCGACTCGGACGCGTTCATCGGCGATCATGCGCGCATACCAGTCGAGCGTGAAACCCATCCAGACTTGCATCTGGCGGGAAGCATTGAAGCTGAAGATCGACATGACGATGATAGGGGCGTACAAGAAAATAAAGGTCAGTAATACGTTCAGATTGAGCACTGTCCACCCGAAAGAAAAACGGCGCTTCTTCCGCACCATCGTAGATGGTCGTGCCGTTGCCAAGGTACTCATATCCGCCGCGTCTCCCCGATCCGGAAGTAGAGCATGGTGGCCGCGAGGACGATCGCCATCAAGACGAACGAAATCGCTGAACCGAAGGGCCAATGTCGGACGGTCAGGAACTGCTGATTGATCAGATTGGCGATCATGACTACCTTGCCGCCCCCGAGCAAGTCAGGGGTCACGAACGCACCGACTGACGGAATGAAGACGAGAATCGAGCCAGCGAGAACACCGGGAAGGGTGAGAGGAAGCAAGATGCGCCAAAAGACATGCCACGCATTCGCGCCGAGATCTTGCGCGGCCTCGACGAGCGTGAAATCGAATTTCTCGATCGATGCATAGATCGGCAGGATCATGAAGGGAAGATAGCCGTAGACGAGTCCGAGCACGACAGCGAAGGGAGTGAAGAGCATGGAGAGCGGACGATCGATCAGCCCCAGCCACTGGAGGGCATTGTTGATGAGCCCATCAGCCCGCAAGAGGAGCATGATCGCGTAGGTACGTACCAGAAAGTTGGTCCAGAATGGGATCAGGACGAGAACGAGGAGTGCATTGCGCCAGCGGCGTGAACTCCGAGCGATGACGAAGGCGAAAGGATAACCGATGACGAGACAAATGACCGTGGTGAGCAAGGCGAGCCATACCGATACGAGAAAAACGCGAATGTACAGCCAGTCGAACAAGCGAGCGTAGTTCTCGAGCGTAAAAGCCCAGGCGACCGCTCCATAGGGGCCACGGTGCGCGAAACTGTAGGCGAACACGATGGCTACAGGCAATAAGAAGAACAGGAGAAGCCACAAGCCACCCGGCCCGGCGAGGAAGAGAGCGCGCAGTCTTTCGCTTTGACGGATCCGCTCATTGGCGCGTTCGTGCCAGCCGAGGGAACGCTCTTGGACTCGTACACGGTCGACGGTGCTCATCCTGGCGTTCCTCTCGTGCTACTCGGTGAGTATCCGCGCCGCATCGGTGGCCCAAGTGAGCGAGACAGGAGTCCCGACTGGCAGGAGCAATCCCGCGTCCAACCGGTTGCGGTCGTTCTGACTGCGAACGCGGATCGTCGTGTCGTCACTCACCCGGACGACGTAAAACGTGTCGGTTCCGATATAGATCACTTCTTCGATCCTGCCCTGCAGGAGTCCATTAGCTTCCGGAGCCTCGACCGGAACGAGTCGAACCTTCTCGGGGCGAACAGCGACTGTGACTTCTTGGCCGACTGTGAGCTGACGGTCAGCAGGAACCTCGACGGGGAAGCGATCGGCGAGCAGGACGGTTGCCGCCGACGGATGCGCAGCTTGGATAGTCCCACGCAGGAAGTTCGATTCGCCGATGAAGTCGGCGACGAACCGCGACGCTGGTCGCTCATAAATTTCCATCGGTGTTCCTACCTGCAAGACGCGCCCGGCATTCATCACCGCGATCCGGTCCGACATGGTCAGCGCCTCTTCTTGATCGTGAGTGACATAAATGAATGTGATCCCGACTGTCATTTGAAGGTGCTTGAGTTCGAGTTGCATTTCCTTGCGCAGCTTCAGATCGAGCGCTCCGAGCGGCTCGTCGAGCAAGAGGACGCGGGGCCGGTTCACCAGTGCTCGGGCCAAGGCCACGCGCTGCTGCTGTCCGCCGGAGAGCTGCCGTGGGTACCGCTCCTCCATGCCGCTCAAGCGGACCAGGTGAAGCGCTTCGCGAACTCGGCGCGCGATCTCGTCGCGCGGGATGCGCTTCATACGCAAGCCGAAGGCGACATTGTCGAAGACCGTCATGTGGGGAAAGAGCGCATAATTCTGGAAAACGGTGTTCACGTTACGCCGGAACGGGGGCGTATGACCCATCCGGCGACCCTCGATGAACACCTCACCCGCACTCGGATGCTCGAACCCGGCGATCATGCGTAGCGTGGTCGTTTTCCCGCAACCCGAAGGACCCAACAGGGAGAAAAACTCTCCCTGATAGATCTGGAGCGAGACCCTATCGACTGCGACCACGCCGTTCTCGAAAACCTTGGTGACGTCGAGCAGTTCAACGTCGATCGGGCGCTCCAACGGTTCCATCCCTCCCATGCCGCTCGCGCATGCTGTCTCCGTCGCCAGGCTTGTCGGCGTCATGTTCATTCTATACCGAACCGTGTTGCTGTCGACAAGCGCTTTCGGCCTCCTCGAATGTCGTCGATCGGAGAATCGGCCAACAGGTTCGCTGCGTGATGATGAGCGAACTCGGGTACCAGTGCTCGCGAACTTGCCCGACTAGGTAGAGTGAGCCAGTGACGACGATGAGATCATCCGGTTGTGCCATTTCGAGGACGAGGGCGAGCGCCTCAGCTGAATCGTCGACAGTGACCGCCTGCGTTCCTTGCGCCTGGCAGACCGTTGCGAGCTCGACCGGATCGGCTGCGGTTCGCAAGAATGCTCGTGGGGTGGTGATCACGACCATGTCGACAGTGCTCGCCAGCATGGCGGCCATCGTCAGCGCATCGTGTCCTTCAAGGACACCGAAGAGAGCCAGTCGACGCCCTTGCACGGACAGTGTGCTCAGCGCTTCGAGCAGAGCCGCCATTTTTTGCGGGTTATGCGCTCCATCGAGAATGACGAGGGGTGTCCTCTGGATGATCTCGAAGCGCCCAGGGAAGCGGGTGGTCGCCAAGCCGCGTGCGATCGTTTCGTCATCGATCCGGCCTCCGGTGCGATCGGCGAACGTGCGGACGGCAGCGACAGCCAGTGCCGCATTGCGTGCTTGATGCGATCCAAACAAACCGATCGGAAAGACGTGCCCGGTGCGGTGGTCTGAGAGTCTCGTACCGAGGCCGGTCGAGAGGACACGATAGTCGTTGCCTTCGCGCACGACCGTGAGGGATGTACCGACGGCCTCGGCCTCCGCTGCAATGATGGCGAGCAACTCGGGATCAGTGACTCCCGTGATGGCGGGGCGACCTGGCTTGATGATGCCCGCCTTGTGCCAGGCGATGTCGCGGATCGTCGGGCCGAGCGTGCGGACATGATCGAGCCCGACAGAGGTGATCACCGCGACTTCCGGGAGGACGACATTGGTGAGATCGAACCGCCCTCCGACGCCGACCTCGATCACGGCGACATCTACCCGCTCCGATCGCAACGCCTGAAAGACGAGCGCAGTCCAAAATTCGCCGTAGGTGAGTGGTTGACCACCTCGGGCGACCCACGAGCGAACCGCTTGGTCCAGTGTGGAGACCTCCTGAGCGAAGCGCTCCGGTGCGATGAGTTGCCCAGCGATCTGGAGCTTTTCGGTCTCTACCTGCAAGTATGGAGAAGTGTGCAAGCCTGTGCGGTATCCAGCGACATGCAGAATGTTGGTGATGAAGGCAGCGGTCGAACCCTTGCCCGAGGTGCCAGTGACGTGGATGACGGGATAGACCCGGTGCGGATTGCCGAGGTAGGCGAGGAAGTCGCGCAGCCGTTCCAAGCGGCGCTGGGCGCGCAGTCGGACGATCTCTGGCGGGGTCCCAGGAGGGGGGCCGGGTGGAGCTTGAATGAGTGCCCGAAGGTACCCGGTCGCCCAGCGATAACGTGCGTCGGGCGCGGACGCGTCGCTCATCGCATCCGACTCCTTCTGTTCGACTGGATACGGTTAATCCGACGATTCTGACAGCCGGTGCAAGCGAAGGATGACGTCTGACGATAGAGGAGAGATTCCTGCCTGGCGATTCTTCGCACTCGGTGCGATCGGCAGCGCCGTTGGTTTCGGGTTCGTTGCCGGCACACTCGCGTTCGCAGCTCCTCTCTGCGCGTTTTCGCCAGGTAGGATAGCCCAGCTCGTCTCCCTGCATGGCCACGTACAACTGTACGGGTTCGCGATCGCGTTGACGATCGGAGTCGCCTAATGGTTTTTGCCACGGCTGTGGGGCCGCCCGAAACGCGGTGTCCCGTGGCTCGTCGGAACGTTCCTGTTCAGCGGTCTCCTGCTCCGCGTGTTCGGGTCGATCAACGACCGACCTCGGCTGGCTCTTGTGGGAGGTGGACTGGAGTTCGTCGCCTTCGTCCAGGCTGGATGGGACCTCGCTCGCTCGGTTGTGCACGCGCCGCTCGCTGGTAAGGCGCGTGATCCTGCTCTCGTGGTCAGCGTCATCGTGGCTGCTGTCGCGTCGCCGGTGGGAGTGGTGGCCGATCTGTGCGCGATGGTGGGCATTTGCACGAGCGGGCGGGTCGTCAGCGCGCTCGTCGGATTTTACGGTGTAGCTGTCCCGATCGCGTTGGGCATGACTGGGCGCCTGTTCCCCTTGTCTTTCCGGACGCGCGTTCCTCATCGAGGGTATCTGGCTTTAGCACTCATGGTCACGACGGGCGAACTGTGGTGGCGTGTCGGCGCGCTCGTCGCGAAATGGTCCGATGGGGTACGCTTCGGATGCGCCTTGCAGGGAGCGGGGCTCGTGGGAGCGATCGTGGCTCTGCGGTTGCTCGAACCGCGGCAGATTCGTCCGGCAGCCAAACGTTCGTTGTGGCAGAATCCCTACGCCTGGCTGGCGACGCTTGCGTACACAGCTTTGGGTATCGATGCTTTCCTGCTTCTCGGCGTGGCTTTGGGCGACGTTCAGGCAGCACCAGCGCTCGAGTGGCATCTGGTCGGTGTCGGCTACCTGATGGTGTTGATCAGTGCAATCGGCCCGTTGCTCCTCGCTGGTTTCGCTGGTGCACGCACGGGTGCGACTTGGACTGGCTGGGTCATCCTGGGATCAGTCGTCACGACGGCGAGCTTGCGGATCGGGGCCGCGCTCGCCCAAGGGGAGGTAGCTCGGTGGGCTGGTGCAGCGAGCGGGCTCGTCGGAGCGGCTTCTGTCCTCCTCATTGCTCGGCAGGCGCGAGTCCTTTCGCTCAGGCGGGGCCGCCGCACTCTGTCGTGTTCTGACGTGTTACGATACATGACGGTTGCGAAAAGAGAGTGCCGAATGGCACGGATGGGAGAACGCGAAGGATGAGCGAGCTGACACGCGAACGAGTGCTCGAAGCCCTGCGTCCTGTCCAAGACCCGGAACTGCATCGGAGCTTGGTCGACTTGGGCATGATCAAAGAGGTGACCATCGAGGGAGCGAGCGTCCGCATTCAGGTGGAGTTGACGACGCCAGCGTGCCCCTTGCGTGAGCGCATCAGGGAGGACGTCGTACGCGCGGTGCGTGCGCTTCCCGGTGTGCAGACGGTCGAAGTCGGGTTTTCGTCACGAGTCCGCGCGGCGGGAACCGGTTTACCTGATCGTCAGCCCATACCCGGAGTAAAGAACACGATCGCAGTGGCGAGCGGAAAGGGAGGCGTCGGCAAGTCGACCGTCGCGGTCAATCTGGCGGTCGCGCTGGCTCAGGAAGGAGCGACGGTCGGCCTCCTGGATGCCGATGTGTATGGCCCCAGCATTCCGCTCATGCTCGGAGCGGAGGAGCAGCCAGGGCTGGTGGACAACAAGATCATTCCGGGTCGAGCGTACGGTATCGCAGTAATGTCTGTTGGATACATTCTGGATCCGGAGAAGGCACTGATCTGGCGCGGGCCACTGGTTTCGCAACTCATCCGCCAGTTCTTGAGCGACGTGCAGTGGGGTGATCTCGATTATCTGGTCATCGACCTCCCACCGGGCACAGGGGACGTCCAGTTGACACTGGTACAGACGATTCCGCTGTCCGGAGCGATCATCGTGACCACACCGCAGGATGTCGCCCTCGCCGATGCGATCAAAGGTCTTCAGATGTTCCGCGAGGTCAAAACTCCGGTTCTCGGTATCGTCGAGAACATGAGCTACTTCGTCTGCCCCCACTGCGGTCATGTCGCGGAAATTTTCGGCTCGGGCGGCGGCGAGCGGGTCGCCAACAAGTACGGAGTGCCTCTCTTGGGGCAGATTCCGATCGATCCGAGTGTCCGGGAGGGCGGCGATCGTGGTGTGCCGGTCGTCGTCGGCCAGCCTGATTCGTCGACTGCAAAAGCTTTCCGGGAGGCGGCTCGTCAGGCAGCGGCTCGTCTTTCGGTCGAAGCCGTCAAAAAACCGCGCAAGCCGGTGGTGATGCTGCAACCCAAACGGTGAGGGGTACTACTCCTGCCGCGTATCGCCTGGAGATGCTAGGATCGCTCGCCAGGGGGAGGAAGGGTATGCGCTGCCAGTGGTGTGGTGGTGAAGTACCCGAGAAGGCTCGTTTCTGCCCATGGTGCGGACGGGCTCGCGTCGCGGGAGCCCGTGGTGAGCGGCGACGGGTGGTCATCACCGGTTTGGGGGCAGTGACGCCGCTAGGCTTGAGTGTGGAAGAAACGTGGCAGCGGATCCTGCTAGGGGAGTCGGGAATCCAACGGATCGAGCGGTTCGATCCGAGCGATCTGCCGGTGCAGATCGCCGGTGAGGTGCGCGGTTTCGTGCTCGGCGATTGGGTCGACGCCAAGACCGCGCGCCAGATGGCCATGTTCAGTCAGTATGCGGTGGAGGCAGCAGGTCAAGCGTGGCGGGATGCCGGTCTGGATCGTGGAGCGATCGATCCAGCACGGGCTGCAGTCGTGGTCGGGACGGGTGCGGGAGGCATGGCGACGATTTTGGAGACGCATGAACTGGCCCAACGCCGGGGCCTTCTGCGCATCTCGCCGCACTTCATGACGACGTTCCCACACAACATGCCGGCGTATCATCTGGCGCAAGCGTTCCGTTTCCTCGGTCCGAGCCTCACGGTTTCGACTGCCTGCGCGACCGGTGCCCAGGCGATCGGGGAAGCTGCGGAGATGATCAGGAACGGCGCGGCGGATGTTGCGTTGGCGGGGGGAACCGAATATTGCGTCTTCCCGCTCTTCATCGCGAGTTTCGCCGTGCAACGGGCTGCCTCCACCTGGAACGATCGTCCGGAAGAGGCCAGTCGGCCGTTCGATGCGGAGCGTCACGGCTTCGTGGTCGGAGAGGGAGCAGGCATCGTGGTACTGGAGGCGCTCGAGCACGCGCAAGCGCGCGGCGCTCGTATCTATGCCGAGCTCCTCGGCTATGCCTCGAGCAACGATGGATACCATCCGATCGCGCCTGATCCGGAAGGAAGTGGGGCAGCTCGGGCGATTCGGGCTGCTCTGGCCGATGCGGGTGTCGACCCGGAAGACGTCGATTACATCAATGCGCACGCGGCGTCGACGCCGCTCGGTGATCGGGCCGAGACGCAGGCGATCAAGGCGGTCTTCGGGGAGCGGGCCTACCGCATTCCGATCAGTTCGACGAAGTCGATGATCGGACACTTGATGGGTGCGGCTGGTGCGGTCGAATCGATCGTCACTATCCTGAGCATCCGTGATGGCATCGTGCATCCGACGCGGAACTACCGAGATCCTGACCCGGAGTGCGATCTCGATTATGTGCCGGAGGGGCCGCGTCGGCACACGATACGGGTCGCCTTGAAGAATTCGTTCGGTCTCGGTGGGCAGAATTGCTGTCTGGTTTTCGCGGCGTGGGATGGAGCGAGAGGGCCGGAACCGAGCGAGCCGAGCTCTCTGCGTTCGGAGTAGGAGGCTGTCATGCCCAAGGGCTATGCTCCGGTGAGCGGGCTCGAGAGCCCGCGTTTTGCTGGAATCCGCACCTTCGCCCGTTTGCCCCATGTCCGAGAACTCGTGGGAGTGGATGTCGCGATCGTCGGCGCACCCTTCGATACTGGCGTGACCTATCGCGTCGGGGCGCGGTTCGGGCCAGCTGCCGTGCGCGAGATGTCGGCGATGCTGCGGACCTACCATCCGTCACTCGATGTCGACGTCTACGAGGTCTTGTCGGTCGTCGATTACGGGGACTTGCCGGTCGTACCCGGTTATATCGAGGACAGCTATCAGCGGATCGAACAGGGACTATTGCCGCTCCTCGAGCACGATGTCGTCCCACTGGTCATCGGTGGTGACCACTCGATCACCTTAGCGGAGCTGCGCGCGGTCGCGCGTCGTTACGGCCGGGTCGGATTCATCCAGTTCGACTCGCACACGGATACATGGGACGAATATTGGGGCAAGAAGTACACGCACGGGACGCCCTTCCGGCGAGCGGTGGAGGAGGGATTGATCGAGACGGCCCGGGCGATTCAGGTCGGGATGCGTGGTTCACTCTACGGTCCGCAGGATCTCGACGAATCGCGGGAACTCGGCTTCGAGGTGTGGACAGCTGACGACGTTCGGCGCACCGGACTGGGCGCGGTGATCGAAGCGATCCGGCGCCGAGTCGGCCAGGGGCCAGTCTTTGTCAGCTTCGACATCGACTTCCTCGATCCGGTGTATGCGCCAGGTACCGGGACACCGGAGGTCGGAGGATTCACGACGCGTGAAGCGCAAGAGCTCTTGCGTGGACTGGTCGGTGTGAACATCGTGGCAGCCGATATGGTCGAGGTGCTGCCCGCCCATGACGTGAGCGGCGTCACCGCCTTGGCTGCAGCCAACCTGTTATTCGAGATGCTAGCCGTTCTGGCCTTCAACCGGCGCGGGATGACTGGCTGAGCTGCGTGCTTCTTGGAGTGGTGTGGCGAAGTCGTTCGTGAGGACGATCGATGGACGAGCGAGAAGAGCAGAATCGGGCACGGTGGCGTCCCCGTTTCAGCGGACTCCGTACCTTCGCGCGTTTTCCCTACCGTGCGGAACTGGTGGGGGTCGATGTGGCGATCGTCGGGATTCCCTTCGATTGCGGTGTCACCTATCGCCCCGGGGCACGTTTTGGGCCGGCAGCTGTGCGCGAGCATTCTTCCCGCATCGAGCAGTATCACCCGCCACTGGACGTGGATGTGACCGAGTACTTGACGGTGATCGACTACGGTGATACGCCGGTCGTCCCGATGGAGACGCTGGAATCGTACCAGCTGATCGAGGAGACGATCTGGACGGTCGTGGAGGCCAGTGTGATCCCGGTCGGGATCGGTGGTGATCACTCGGTGACCCTTCCTGAACTGCGGGCAGTCGCTCGTCGATTCGGCGCTCTCGCGTTGGTGCACTTCGACGCGCATGTCGATACGTGGGACACCATCTGGGGAACGCGGTACAACCACGGCACACCTTTCCGTCGGGCAGTCGAAGAGGGGGCGGTCGACCCAGTTCGCTCGATTCAGATCGGGATTCGCGGTTCGCTCGGTGAGCGCGGGGAGCTCGAGCAATCGCGCGAGCTCGGCTTCGAGGTGTGGACTGCACGCGACGTGCGACGGGCCGGCATGCAACGTGTTCTCGAAGCAGTCCGTCAGCGGGTCGGACAGCATCCGGTCTTCGTCAGCTTCGACATCGATTTCTTGGATCCGGCGTTCGCTCCTGGTACTGGAACACCTGAAGTCGGCGGGTTCGCGATGTGGGAAGCACAGGAATTGCTGTGGGGCTTGGTCGGGCTGAATATCGTTGCAGCGGATGTCGTGGAAGTCCTGCCCGATCGGGATCCGGCGGGAGTGACGGCGTTGAACGCGGCGAACATCGTGTTCGACTTGCTCGCAGTGCTCGCAGCCACGAGGAGGGAGCGGCATGGTACAGCCGAGCGCGCCGAGTGAGCACATTCTCTTTGGGCGCGTGCCCAAGCGAGCTGCGCAAGTGCGCCCGACCGTGCCGATCGCTTTCCCGCTCGCAGAGGGCCAACTGCTCCAGATCACCGACGTGCAGGGCAAGCAAGTGGCTGATATGGTCGCCTTCAACCTGCACGACGTGCGCGAGTATCTGTCCACGTCGCATACTCGTGCGATCAATAATTCGCTCGTTCTCACTCAGGGGATGACGCTCTACAGCAATCGACGCAACCCGATGCTCGTCTTGCTGGAAGATACGGTCGGGCGCCATGACATCCTGTTTCCTGCCTGCGATCGTCGTCGGTATCTCGATGACTACGGTATACCTGACCATCCCAACTGCAAGGACAACTTCCTCGCCGTTCTGCGCGAGTACGGAATCGAGGAAGACGATATCCCAGATCCGGTCAACTGGTTCATGAACGTCGGGATCGTCGCCAAAGGGCGGTTCGAGATCCGCGAGCCACTGTCCGAGCGGAACGATTACGTGCTGCTGCGGGCACTCATGGATCTCGTCGTGGCGGTCTCGGCTTGTCCGCAAGACCAGAATCCGTGCAATGCCTTCAATCCGACCGATATTCTCGTCCGTATCTATGATTGACGACGCTCAGGCGAGGAAATGCAAAAACGTCAGAGGCAAGCGCTCAGCTGGTGGTATCTCGACCACCTGACCCTCGATCGCGACCGCGTGCGTGCCCGGGTCGACCTCGACGCGCGGTGAGGCAGTGTTGTAGCGCATGGCGTTTTTGAAGACGCGGCGGACATTGCGGACGGCCACGAGGCGACGCTGCAGTCCACTGCGCGTGAGGTGGCCCGATGGAGCGGCGACTGGTGCGACGAAGGCGACGCTCAGCGCGGCCGGAGCTCGACCGAGTCCGCCGAACATCGGTCGGTAGATCAATGGTTGACTCCAACGCGTCGAGCCCATTCCGTCGCCGACAGGCGCCCAGGCGACGAAGCCACCCTTGATGACTGCAACGGGCTTGGCGCCGAAAAAAGCGGGATGCCACAGGACGATGTCGGCGAGCTTGCCCGGCTCGAGGCTTCCGACTTCGTGATCCAATCCGTGAGCGATGGCCGGATTGATGGTGTACTTAGCCAGGTACTGGAGGATGCGCGGGTTGTCATCCCCGTTCCCGGTTGCCGGGTCGAAGCCATCACCGCGAATCTCCTTCATGCGATGAGCGAGTTGCCAAGTCCGGGTGATCACTTCACCGATCCGTCCCATTCCTTGCGAGTCGGAGGACATGATGGCGATGGCACCGAGATCGTGGAGCACATCTTCCGCTGCGATGGTGCTCGCTCGGACACGATCGCGCGCGGCGGCGAGGTCGCTCGGGATATCAGTGGCCAGTCGGTGGACCGCGATGATCATATCGAGCAACTCAGCCGTACTGTTGACGGAATAAGGAATCGTCGGGCTCGTCGACGAGCTGATGACGTTCGGCTCGGAGACGATTTCCAGGATATTGGGTACGTGGCCACCGCCCGATCCCTCCACGTGGTAGGCATGAATGGAGCGCCCAGCGATCGCGGCGATCGTCTCCCGCAGTGACCCAGCTTCGTTCAATCCATCGGTGTGGAGGGCAACCTGCACACCGGCTTGGTCGGCGATGGTGAGGCACGCATCGATGACCGCTGGGAAAGCGCCGACATCTTCGTGGATCTTGAATCCCGCGCAACCGGCTTCTAGGTGCTCGACTAGTTGGACGGTGTCGGAGGAGCCGCGACCGAGTACGGCGAGGTTCAGCGGGATCGTCTCGAAAGCTTCGAGCAGATGAAGCAAATTGTTCACCGGGTTGACACCGAGGTCCCAGACACCGCCGGAACCCTGGGCGACGAGCGTCGTGATGCCGGCGCTGAGTGCAGCGGGGACGACGCTCGTGGAAGAGAGGTGCACGTGGGCATCCACCCCACCGGGCGTGGCGATCAGTCCCTCACCCGGGACGACTCCAGTGGCATTGCTGATGAGAACCTCGACGTCCTCCATGACGTCCGGATTCCCGGCCCGGCCGACAGCGACGATGCGACCGTCCTTGATGCCGATGTTGCTCTTGAAGATGCCGAGAACTGGGTCCATCACGATGACGTTGGTGATGACGAGATCGAGCTTGCTGGGGCCGTGGTCGCGCCCAGCCAGCATGCCGTCGCGAACTGGACGACCGAAACCGACGAGCGGCTCGAAGCCGGGCAGGGTGTCGTCCCGCTCGATACGCGCGTACAGGTTGGTGTCGGCGAGCCGGATACGGTCGCCTGCAGTAGGGCCATACCAACGAACATAGTGTCGGCGTTCGATCCGGATCGGCATGACAGTCGTCACTCCTCCGGTTCGTGACAAAAGCCGCGCGCGATCATCTGTTCGATCAGTGCCTCCAGGTCGACCTCGTCGAGGGGACCATCGACCAAACCGTGAAAACCGCGCACGATCCGCTGGCCGCCGATCGGTACGACCGGGACTTCGACGGTTTCGCCTGGTTCGATGCGTACCGACCAACCGACTGGGAGGTCCGGTCGCATACCGAACCCCTTACGGCGGTCGAAACAGAGTGTGGGGTTGGCCTCGAAAACGTGGAAGTGGGCCGTGAGGTGGACGGGAACGGTGCCGCGATTCGTGATACGCAGCCGGGTGACGGGAAGGCCGGCATCGATTTCGATCGGATCAGGACCAGGGATGATTCCGCCCGGCGGGACAGGATGCTCGATCATCGGATGGGATTCCTGAGGGTCACGAGGCGCGTCCCGTCGGGGAAGAGCGCGTCGATGTAGAGAACGGTGAGCATTTCCGGAACACCAGGGAGAACGTCATCGCGGGTGAGAAGGGAACTGGCATGCGCGACGACCTCCTCGTAGGAGCGACCAGCGCGTGCTTCTTCATAAACTTCGTCGCAGAGAAGGGCAGCAGCCTCTGCATAATTGAGCTTGATCCCGCGTGCGCGGTGACGACGGGCGAGTTCGGCCAAGGTGAACACGGTCAACCGGTCGAGCTCTTTCGGGGTCACGTACATGGCTCGTGCTCCCGCGACGAACGCGCGATTCGGTAGGAGCTGTCTTGCGGGGATGAGGCATCGGTCAGCACTTCCAAGCGAGTTCGATAGGGAATACGGTATTGTCGCATCAGGTTGGCGACATTGACTCGGCGGTAACCGGACGGCAGCAAGGGGACGCGGTGACGGGAAAGAGCGAGCTTGGTCGGGAGGAAACGACCGAGTTTCCCTCGTCGGATGGCTTCCGCGAGAAGATCGAGGTCGGCCCGTCCCGGCACGTCCTCGATAGCAATGTCCGGCGGCCCGGCTAGTGGATCACGCTCGAGCCAAATATAGAGTCGTCGTTCGGCCACGATATGCTCCATCTACCCCGGCACGACGAGAGAGGGCGCGGGTCAGGAGGTGAAGGGAATCCAGGACTCCGCTTTAGGAAGCGGGAGATCGTCGCTCTGTCCGGCAGCAGGCTGCAAGCGAAGCAATGCCTCGATGTCGCTGCGGCGGTACAGACGTTCGCGCCGAATCCCGCGCCGGTAGCTCCGCAGACGACCACGACTCGCGTACGCGTAGAGCGTCTCGCGCTTGACGCCGAGCAGAGCTGCAGCCTCGTTTGCCGTGAGATACTCGACACCATCGATCTTGATCATCGATCGCTCCCGTCATTCCCCGCAGCAGTGCAGTATAGCCATGCTCGCTGTTCCTTGTCCATCGCGGGCTGGTCAAGGGTGTCGTTTCCGTGGGGCGCGGTGTTCCCTTTCGTCTCTGCCTTCTTCCATCCTGCGAGGAAGAATCGCTGGGCTGGACGGTGCTGGGGCGAACGGTGGGCTCGGAAACGGTGTGGACCGGTACCTGATGCAGCTGCCACGAGGTACATGAAAACGAGCGGAGTCGACGGCTCCCGTTTCTCGCGGGATCGGTCAGTCACGCTGGCGCGTTACCCCCTTCTCCTGCATTCTCGGGAGCGGACTCGGGTTGGTGCCGTCCGTGCAGGGCGATACCGAGACCAATGCTCCGTCTGGTGCGTCGAACTCGCGAGAGGGGGACTGTACCTCGACCGTCCACGTCGACCGAGAGTACGCGATGTCGCCGGAGCTACGTGGATCGGCTGGTACCGAGTGAGGTCGGCGTGGAGCAGCTGACGGTCTCGCTTCCCTGCATGCCATCGGGCTGATCGAGCTGTACGTGAGGGCAGCTCTGTGGTAGACTGAGGTAGTGTGCCGGTACGGAATTGCCGTACCAATCCAGTTGCACCGAAGGGGTGTGAGGTCAGGTGGCGAAGTCGGTTCATGTCGAGCTGCGCGAGAACGAGAGCTTCGACGCTCTCCTGAAGCGGTTCACCAAGGAACTGCAGAAGGCCGGGGTGCTCCGTGATTACCGAGCCAAGCGGCATTATGTGAGCAAGTCGGAGCAGCGTCGGGCCAAGATCCGTAAGGCCGAGCACCGGCGGCGGCGCAAGCTCGCGAAGCTCGCCAAGAAGGGCCAACTCGGGCTCTGAGTGTGGAGCGATCTCAGCGAGGCGTGCACTCGCAACCGAGGGGTTCGGCTTGGGAAGGTTTGGTACGCCAGACGTGGCTGTTGCCGTTGGCGACAGTCACGTTTTTCCTTTTCATTGCCGGGTCTATCGCCGCGGTGACGATGTGGTCCGCTGCACCATGGATCATCCCGCTACTGGCGGTCCCATCCCTCATCGTGACGTGGTTGGCACTCGCTGTCGCGCTCGCCGACCTGATGAAGCGTCCGGCTCACCGTTTTCCCGGGGGACGATGGTTTTGGATTCTGCTCGTCGCCTTACTGAACGTCGTGGTCTTCTTGCCGTACTGGCTCCTCGTCGCCCGTCGACCAGCAGACGAGGGCTGATCGCGAGGTCGCCGCGCTTGCCCGGAACGCTGGGAACCGAAGAACGGCATCTGTCGCTGGACGATTGACAGCAGTAACCGCCGAGCTGTGAAGAGTCGCGCTTCCAGCGACGGCGATCGAGTCACGTGCCTTGCGGACGCTTTGCTAGGTTCGATCTTTGCGACCCTGCGCCCATTGAGACGCAGTCTCCGTCCTCGAGCGAGCGAGAACGCGAGAGGCTCACACTGGCCAACCCTCCAAGCGCCAGGCAGCGTCCCAGAACATCCACTCGTAGCGCGCAGTCGTGACGAAGTGAGTCCGGATGGGTTGCCGGCGCGACTCCGGGAGGTCGGTCACCACCTGGTCAGCGACATCCAGTACCGCTTGTACGACAGCTGCGTACTCTTCCGACGCATAGGTGTCGATCCACTTCTGATACAGCGGGTTCGGTGAACCGGATCGTTCCAAGTGCTTGCCCACTTCCCAGTAGATCCAGTAACAGGGGAGCAGTGCACCGATGACCTCCTCGAACGGTCGCTCATAAGCGACCCGCAAAAGGTAGGACGTGTACGCGAGGTTCGTCGGCGCGTACGGCGTGCGTGCGATCTCGTCGGGAGTAAGTCCCCATGCAGCGAAGAAACTCTCATGCAAGGCGCGCTCCACGACCAGCGCCACTTTGGCATGGTCGGCAAAGAGCTCGCACCATGTGTCGCGCGGTGCCTTGGCAGCAGCCAGCGCGAGACAGCGCGCATAGTCTTGAAGATACAGTGCGTCCTGCACGACATAAAAGCGAAAGGCTTCTTCGGGTAAGGTGCCCTCGGTCAGACCGACGAGGAAGGGGTGAACGAGGATCGCCTGGTAGATCGAATCGATCGAGCGCCAGAGTTCCTGGGTGAAAGCGACCATTATCCGCTCCTTTCGCTAGATGGGCCAAGTGGTGCCCGTATAGACCATGTCCCAAAAGAGGTACTCGTAGCGAGCAGTGGTCACGAAGGCAGCCCGAATAGACGGTCGGTCTTGGGTGGTGGCCCGCGCCGCGAGCTGCTCACCGAGCCAGTCGACCCAGGTCGCGAATTGTGGACTCGTCCAGTTTTCGATCCAGCGCGCATAGGTCGGCGCGAGGCCGAGTCGAGCCCTGACCATGGACCAGGCGTCGTAATACGCCTTCTCCGCGCCCCAGAGAACAGCGAGAGATTCGAGCAACGATCCTGTTGCCGCGGTGGCCAGGAGAAAGGACGTGTAGCCGAGACACACCGGCGTCGGCTCGACAGCGAGCGAGAGACCGTGCTGGTGCGCGTACTCTTCGAAAATGGTCAGCTCATTGCGAAAGGCGACGGCTGCGTCGAGCAATCCGCGCCGAAGATCCTCATCCGGCGCGCGAGCGATCAGGAGGGCCAGGAAGCGGATGCCGTCCTGGACGAAGCGGTAATCCTGCTGAACCCAGAAATGGAATCGCTCGCGAGACAGTGTTCCGTTCGCGAGTTCGTGCAGGAAGGGATGCTCGATCATCGCTTGCCAAATCGGTCGTGCTTCGGCGAGCAGTTCGTCGAGCAAGGTGCTGGGCATGGGATACCTCCTGAGCGTGCTGTGTCTTATCTCGTGACCCTGGGGGAATCAGACGGAGCGGGAGCCTCCCTTCGCTGGCGTTACCCAGATCAGGTCGGTGCCGGTCGGTGGCGGAATCCTGAGCCACCCTCTCAGCCCGGTTCACCCGAGCTCCCGGGGCGTCTTGCGCGAAGTGTACCGTATCGTGCTGAGCGGACCGTGTCAAGCGGTCGAGTGCACGATGTGCTTGGTGCCGAGGAGCAGGTGCTGCCAGTGTGTCGTCGCGATCCGGTTGTCGTCAGCCTGGTGGCGTCGCTCACTTGCCCGGACACGGGACGACTGCGCGTTCGAGCGCGACCGGTCGGCGTTTCTCCGCACGAGACATGATGCAGCTCGGAAAGCAGTAATCACCGTCAGCACTCGACAGTGCTACAGGTGGCGAGTGCGTGCCCGCGTCACGACGACTCATCTCGTACCTTCCTTCGGTACACGGATCAGCCGAGTGACCGCCGAGCGCGGAAGAAGCGCCGAACTGGTCGCTATACTAAGGCCGAGGTGCTGTGCCCACCGGCACAGGAAGACGGCGACAGGGGGGATCATGAAGGGGGTCGTTCTCGCGGGAGGACTCGGGACGCGGCTCTACCCGCTGACCTTCGCGACCAACAAGCACCTCCTGCCGGTTTACGACCAGCCGATGATCTACTATCCGATTCAGACGTTGGTGAAGGCTGGCATCGACGAGATCATGGTCGTGACTGGTGGTCCCCATGCGGGTGACTTCTTGCGCGTGCTGCGGAATGGCCGGCATCTCGGTGTGCGGCATCTCGAGTACGCGTATCAGGAAGAAGAACGAGGGATCGCGGATGCGCTCAGTCTCTGCGAGGAATTCGCTGATGGTGAGCATATCTGCGTGATCTTGGGCGATAACACGACGGACGCCGATATTCGTCCTGCAGTCGAGAGTTTCACGGGCGGGGCACTGATTTTCCTCGCGCGCGTGCCCGACCCGCACCGCTTCGGCTGCCCGGTCTTCGATCCGATGGACCCGACGCGGATACTTCGGATCGAAGAAAAACCGCAGGAACCGAAGAGCCCGTACGCGGTGACCGGGCTCTACCTCTATGACAGTCGTGTCTTCGAGTTCATCCGCGAGCTAGAACCTTCCCCTCGCGGAGAACTCGAGATCACCGATGTCAACAACCGCTATCTCGAACTCGGCCTCTTGCGCTGGGTGGAACTCCAGGGCTTTTGGAGCGACGCGGGGACGTTCGAGAGTTTGCATCGTGCGAACCGATACTGGGCTGAGCGCCGCGGCTATCGTGACCCGGATCCTATTCTGCCGTCAGCGAGTCCTGCTGGGCGCAGCACGCAGTGACGTGGAGGAACGATGTTCAAACGCGAGGCAGCACGGGCGGCGGAGCTGATCAACGCAGAACTGGAGGCACTCGGTTACGGTCGTCGGACCTTGGAAATGCGCCCGATTCCGTTTCCTGGCGTCTGGGGAACGTCGACGACCGTCTGTTATCAAATCGCGAACGAACAGTTGGCCGAAGAAGTGGAGCGAGTCGCCGCTGGTCTTTCCAAGAAGGAAGCGAAGCGGCTGGTGCAAGAACGTGTGCGCGAACGGGCGCAGGCGATCGCCGAAGAGTTGGCGCGGCGCTTATCGAGGCATGCCGGATTCGCTCGGGTCGAAGCGATCAACGGCTACCTCAATATCGTTTATGACTCGAACCGCTTCGCGAACGATGTCTTGCGCACCGTCCTCTCCGAGGGCAGCGAGTTCGGGCGTGGCGAGGCTCGCGGCGAACGTGTGATGGTGGAATACTCACAACCGAACACGCATAAGGCTTTCCACGTCGGTCACTTGCGCAACGTGTGCCTGGGTAATGCACTGAGTCGCATTTTGCGCTTCGCGGGGTTCGACGTGTTGGAGGCCAACTACATTGGCGATATCGGTCTGCATGTGATCAAATGCCTTTGGTGCTATCTGCGATTTCACCAAGGAGAAGAACCGCCTCGCGAACGACGTGGGCGATGGCTCGGCGAAATTTATGCGGAGGCTGACCGGCGCCTGAGCTATCGGCAAGATGTCGTCGAACTCTTGAACGAGTTGGCGCGCGAGGATCAGGCCTTCGTGCAAGCCATCGATCGTATGCTCAAGGAGCTCTGGCGGGAACATAAGGTCGGCGAGGACATCGCGTACTTGTTGGGCCAGATCGCGCACGGACGCGAAATCAAGCCCGAGGCATTCTATGACGACCAAACGATCGTCAAGTTCTGGCCCATCGTGGGTCGTCAGCTGGAACAGGAACTGGCCGAGGCGCGCGCGAGCGACGAGGGGGAGAAGGCTGCGGAGCGCATCCACCGATTGGAAGAATGGTACGACCGCTGGCGCCGATTGGCCGCGACGCTCGACTGGTGGCCGCATGTCCCGCAATGGGAGCGCGAGGTCCGGGAGACTTTTCAACGTTGGGAGCGCAAGGATCCGGAATTCGTCCGGCTCTGGGAAGAAACGCGCGCCTGGAGTATGGAGGAGTTCTACCGGATTTACGAGGAACTCGATGTCCACTTCGACGTCTGGTTCTTCGAGAGCGAGGTCGAGGAGGAGGGGCGGCAGATCGTCCGCGAGCTTCTGGAACGGGGTATCGCGGAGATCAGTGACGGTTTGCCAGTCGTCAAGATCGACGAAAAGCTGGGGCTCGAGAAGGAGACGTACCGCACGCTTCCTATCTTGCGGTCGGACGGGACGACTCTGTACTCCACGAAAGACCTGGCCTTGACGAAGCGCAAATTCGAGCAGTACCACGTCGACCGTGCGATTTGGGTGGTGGACGTGCGGCAGACCCTGTATCTGCAGCAGATCTTCAAAGTGATGGAGCTGTGGGGCTTCCAGCAGGCAGCGAAGTGTTATCACCTGGCCTACGAAACGGTCATGCTGCCGAGTGGCGCCATGAGCAGCCGGCTCGGGAATGTGGTGCTGTACGAGGATGTGGCGCGCCAGGTGCTGGAGCGTGCGCTGGAAATCATCGAAGAGAAGAATCCGACCTTGCCACCGGAGGCAAAGGCAGCGGTCGCGCGACAGGTCGGGTTGGGTAGCCTCAAGTACGGAATGCTCTCGCGGGACAACAATCGCGTGATCGTTTTCGATATCGAGGAAGCCCTTTCCTTCGAGGGGCATGCGGCCCCCTATATCCAGTATGCCCACGCACGGGCCTGCCGGATTCTCGAAAAGGTCGATGCGTTGCCGGAGGGACCGTACGCGCTCGATGCTCTGACCCGCGAGGAGATCGATCTCATCGAGCAGATCGCGCTCTTCCCGGACGAAGTGCAGCGCGCTGCGGACGAATACAAGCCGCTCGTCATCGCCAACTACGTGTACGAACTGGCCAAGCGATTCAACGAGTTTTACCGCGTCTGCCCAGTCCTCCAAGCACCGGAGCCACAGCGGTCGGCACGATTGGCGATGGTCGCTGCGGCGCGGCACACACTGGCCAATGGCTTGCGGCTGCTCGGCATCGCTGCACCTGAGGTGATGTGATCCTCGTTGGTCGAGCCATTCAGGGTGTTGGAGTGGCTTCCGGCAGAGGAGTCGCCTGGGGCGGGGTCGATTCCGCGGTCGGCACCACCGTCGGTACTGGTGTGGGCGTCTCGTACGGAGTGGGGGTTACGGGCGGCGGAGTCAGGGCAGATTGGCCCCCTGGGGTCGGCGTGGTTGGAGTCGGTTCGGTCTCGACCGGTGCAGTCTCGGTCGGTTGCGGCGCGGTCGGTGCCTGTACTTCCGGTGGGGGTGTCTGCACGGGCTCAGCGAGATCAGGCGCTACTGGCTGAGCTGGTGGAGCGACCGTGGTGGAACGAACACGCGGTCGTGGCTGGCCCTCGCGGGGCGGGAACATCTCGTCGAGTATCGCCTGGATCGCTGGCCAGTTGGGGATGAGGTAGAAGGGCTGGCCAGGTTCCCAGTAACTGGTCGTCGCCTGGAGCAGCGTGAAGGAGCGGATGCGCTCGCGCGGAATTTCGCTGCCGAGTTTGGCCAGGGCGAGCACTTGCTGGGGGCTCAGATCGGTGCGGACCGTCTCGGCGAGCGCATCGACCAGCTGCGGGGCCTTGCGGAGCAGGTCGAGCCGTAGTCCCTGCTCGCGGAGTGCGCGAAGCACTTGCTGCTGCCGGTAACCGCGCGAGAAATCGTTGTCGTCGTGCCTCGTTCGCACATAGCGGAGCGCTGTCCGGCCATCCATGTGCTGGAGACCGGGAGCGAAGTAGATGCGAGTGTAGGTGTAGTCTTCACCAGGATACTCATCGTCCTTGATCGGTGCGGGAACATCCACGACGACGCCACCGAGCGTGTCCACGATGCGGACGAAGCCCTCGAAGTCGACCTCTGCGTAATAGTGAATCGGAATGCCGAAGTTGTACTCGATCGTTGCCCGGAGCAGACCAGGTCCGGTGAGGGACGAACTCATCCCGAGCGGATAGGCGGCATTGATCTTCTCTTGTCCATAACCAGGGATGGTCACGAGGAGGTCCCTCGGGATGGAGAGCAGCCCGACGTCCTTGGTGAGTGGATCGATCGTCACCACGATGATGGTATCGGCTCGGGGAACGTCTTCTGCTTCGCGGCGATCGACTCCGAGGAGAAGCACGTTGATACGATCTTTCTTGTCCCAATCGGGCAACTGAATCGCTGGGTCGTCTGGTGAGACCAGAACGACTTCCGGTGTCCCTTGGGCGTTGACGATGACGTTGGCACGCGGGACGGGTGTCGTGAACACGCGCTGATAGGCTCGCCAACTAGCCCAGGCGAGCGGGGCGAGGTAGGCACCGATGCCAGCGACGAAAACGAGAAGCAGAGTAGCTGCAAGGGCGGAGAGGGAGACGCGCCGGCGAGATGGTCGCGGCGGGACGCTTACCGGAGCCTCGCCCGGCTCGAAGGATCCCTGTCGAGCAGCGCGCAGTTGCCGAGCCGTGAATCGGGTCGGTGGCAGCGAACCATCAGGTGGACGATCGCTGGTCATGACTTCCCTCGGTTCTCAGCGAGCGCCGTTGCGCCGGGCAGCAGTATAGCAGCCGTCCGGAAACGGGTTCCGGTTGACGCGGTCGCCGTTCCGCACCATACTCGTGTCCGTACGATGACCGTCGCGGTCGCCGAGCATCGAACGGGGGAGACAGATGATCCTGTCGGATCGGGATATCATCGCCGCACTCAAGAGCGGCCGGATCAAGATCACTCCCGAGCCGGACTTGGAGACGCAACTCGGAGCGTGCTCGATCGACCTGCATCTCGGCAATACCTTCATGGTGTTCGAGCATTCGCGCTTCTCCTACATCGACCCGCGGCAACCGCAGTCGATCGGAGACGCGATGCGGACGATCGTGGTACCGGACGGCGAGCCGTTCATCATGCAGGCTGGGGACTTCGCGCTGGCCTCGACGCGAGAGTACATCGAACTCGCTGACGATCTCGTGGGGCGGCTCGAGGGACGGTCGAGCATCGCTCGGCTCGGCATCACGGTGCACAGCACGGCCGCGCTGTTCGAGCCCGGGTGGGCGGGAACCGCTACCATGGAGCTGTCCAATTTGGGACGCATGGCGGTCGCGCTCTATCCGGGTATGCGGATTTGCTCGTTTACGTTCGAGCAGCTGAGCTCGCCGGCAATGGTTCCGTACCGGATGAAACGCGGGAACAAGTACGCTGGGCAAAAGGATCCCAAGCCCAGCCGCCTCGCCGAGGAACTCAGCCTCGAGCAGCTGCGTGGTCGATGATTCCCTTCACGGCTCCTTGGCTGGAGTCGGTGTCACACCAGCCCGGTGATCCTCGTACCGCGCGAGGACGAAGAGCAGCGAGGAGAGCCGGTTCAAATAGGCGAGCAGATGCTCGTTGTGGATGTCCCCGTCATGGTAGAGTCGGGCGACGAGTCGCTCTGCTCGTCGCACGACGGTGCGCGCAAAATCCAATGCCGCACCGGCTACCGTATCGCCAGGTAACACGAAGTGACGCCCGATCGGGACACGAGCGCCCAGCGCGTCGATCGTCTGCTCCAAACGTTGCACGTGCTCTGCGGTGATCCGGTATTTTTCCTGCTCGATCCCGGGGGCGAAAGCGAGTTCCGCCATCATCACATAAAGGTCACGTTGTACATGAACCAAAGTTTCTTTCGTTTCTCCGTCTTGGGCGAGAGCCCGGGCGAGGCCGATCGCACAGGTGGCTTCGTCCAATGTGCCGAACGTCTCGGGGCGCGGTGCATACTTCGGGACGCGCCCCCCCAAGAGGTCGGTATACCCCTGGTCCCCTTTACCGGTATAGAGCACGGTGTGTCCTCCTCTCAGTCCGGTCGAGCGAACTGGCGAGCCGCGACGGTGATGAGCACGAGTCCCAAGCCGAGCACGATGGCTGCATCAGTGACTGGATCGAGCGGGTGCCCGAAAAGCGTGGCACCGAGCTGATCGATGACTGGTTGGGGAACGCCAGATGAGGAGAGGACGACGCGCCTGATCGCATCGATACCGTACGTGACCGGATCGAGACGTGTCAGGATGAGCAACCAGGTTGGTAAGTCGTTGAGCGGGTAGAGCGCCCCCGACAAGAAGAGCAGTGGCGTGACCAGGAAGTTCATGATCAGGCCGAACCCTTCTGTCGAACGCATGCGCGCTGCGATCAACAGCCCGATACTGGAAAGCGAGAAGGCGAGAAGGAAAAGAAGAGGGATCAAGAGGAGGATCGCACCGAGCGAGAGTCTGACGCCGATCACGGGGGCCAAAATGAGCAGAAGGAGCCCTTGAAACATCGCGGTCGAGCTCCCACCGAGGGCCTTTCCGATGACGATCGACCAGCGCGGTATCGGTGCGACCAACAGTTCCTTGAGAAAACCGAACTCTCGATCCCAGACGACGGAAACTGCACTGAAGATCGACGAGAAGAGGACCGACATACCGATGATGCCGGGATAGAGAAACTGCAAGTAGTCCGGGCCGAGCGTCGTCCCGCCGAGGTTACCCATCCAGGGAGAAAGACCGGCACCGAAGATGGCCAAGAACAGCAGGGGTTGAGCGAGGCCGCCAACGATGCGCGCCCGGTCGCGCCAGAAGCGGAGGAGATCTCGTTGCCAGAGCGTGAGCACGCCGATCGAGGCGCGCAGAAGCGGCGAGTGTGGCCGGGCTCGCTCGGCGAGTTCGATCGATGCCATACCGTCGTATCCTTTCGCTTTTCAGCGCCTCGTTCGTATCCGCTCGCGCAGCTGGTCGAGGCTCGAGGCTTCTTCGTCGCGGATCTGTCTACCAGTCAAAGCGAGGAACACGTCATCCAAGCTCGGTCGTCGCAAGCTGATGGAGCGGATCGGTACCGAAAGTTGTCGTACCAACTCTGGAATGAACGTATCGCCCTGCTCCACTTCGATGCGGAGCGACCCATCGACGACGAGGGGTTGGAGAGCGAAACGCTCGCGCAGCTCCGCGGCGGCTCGCGCGTCGTCGGCTGTGACCAGGACGATGATGTCTCGGCCGACGCGTGCCTTGAGCCGGTCAGGCGTGTCCAAGGCGATGATGCGGCCATGATCGATGATCGCTACCCGGTCACATTGCTCCGCTTCTTCCAAGTAGTGCGTTGTCAGGAATAGGGTGACGCCAGTCTCGCGACGCAACGTTTCCAAGTAGGACCAAATTTGTCGGCGCGTCTGCGGATCCAACCCGAGCGTCGGTTCATCGAGAAAAAGGATCTCGGGACGATGAAGCAATCCGCGAACTAGTTCGAGCCGACGTTTCATCCCGCCAGAGAATGTGCGGACGAGCTGGTGGCGACGGTCCCACAGCTCGACCAGGCGAAGAAGCTGTTCTGCACGTTGCCGCCAGAGGGTACCCGGGACTCCATAGACGCGGGCATGCAAAGCGAGATTCTCCCACGCGGTCAACTGGGTGTCCAGACTGGGATCCTGGAAGATGATGCCTATACGTTGGCGAACGCGGTCGGGTTCACGAACGACATCATGGCTCGCGACACGCGCTCGGCCACCGGTTGGGCGGGCCAGCGTGCAGAGGATGTTGATCGTCGTCGTCTTGCCGGCTCCATTGGGACCGAGGAAGGCGAAAAATTCTCCGTGTGCGACCGTGAAGTCGATTCCTGCGACTGCTGTGACGTCTCCGTACCGCTTGACGAGTTCATGCACTTCGATCGCTGCTGTCATCGGCGGTCGCTCCCGGTGGATCGCTTGCACACGCGTCGAAGTGTACCGCCGGTCGATGACCGGATGAGGAAGCAGGTGGCTACTCGAATCGGGAGCGGCCGAGCCGGATTCCCGAACCGTCGGTCAGATTTTTCAGTGGAGAGGGTCCCTGCTTACGGTTGTGCACTGGCGCAAGGAGCGAAACGGTCCTCACGACTCGATCGGCAGTTGGGTTCCTTGGACACCCAGTCGTCGACACCGGGGTCGTGTGCTCCTGAAACCCGATAGCAGGGCGAGCGAATCGTCGGATCGAGCGAACGACTTCGCGCGGTGAGCGAGGAAAAGGCGCGGTAGAAAGCTGGCATGGAATGAAGCGAGTCGCTCGTCGCGAGCCGAAAGGAGAGCCAAGAGCGCGTCGCCAGTGCGCGGCCGGTGGCTGCGAGACGAGGTGGCAGGACAGCGCCGCACTGCAGGGTGGGGGCGCGTCAGCTTTGGCCAAGTTGAGCAGCGATGCATCGCGCTCGCGTCGGAGCAAGCTGGCGCCGGGCGCCCGGGCGGCGGCAATGCCGCCGCTCCGGATGCCGCAGTCGCAGCATCTGAGCGATGGGCTCGACGGCGATCGCCAGCGCGGTGACGTGGGTGTGCCAAAGAACCAGACGCGTGATCCTGTACGCTTCGGTGGACTGCGAGACCACTCGCGAGCAGCGACAGGGTAGGCTCGTAGATCGGGCCGCTCGATGGATCGTAATGATGAGGATTGGGAGCGCCTTGTTACGGGATTGTAACCCGTTTTGTCGACATGTAGGAGATTGTGTCGGTGGAGAACCGGTAGACTACCGGGGGAGGGTAGGATGCAGTGGCGAATCCTCATCGCCTGGCTCGCACTACTCGTCGTGGGCGGAGCCAGCGCGACGCTTTTCTGGTCGAGTTTCAATCGGGTGGTCGGTGGGTTCGGAACCGGGCGTGATTGGCTTGGACTGGTGGGCGGGCTCTTGGGTGTGCTGGTGAGCGCGGTCGTGGCTCGCTGGTATCTCCAGCGTAGCGGCGCCCTGGTCGATGAGGTGGAGAAGCGTACAGTGGGAGGCGTGGCAGGGAAAGGAACGGAAAGGAGGGGACAGCATGGCGGGCGGAGCCGGTCAGAAAGATGAGCGACCCGAGCAGCATCCGGTCGGAACGTTGTTTTTGACACTGCTCATGCTGATCGTGATCGTAGGCATCTGGCTCACCGTCTATTTCGACATGCTGGGACGGGGGTGAGGGATGCGGATCGAGGCGTACGAACGAATCTTCATGATCTTGGCTGGGCTGATGCTCGTGCTGGGCATCGTGGGGATCGGGATCGGTGCACTGGTCGCGGGGGTACACGTTCCGTCGCCGGCTGGGCGGATCGATCCGCGTGAGCTCTCTACGACACCGCCATTCGATCAGCCTGGTCTGCGTGACCTCGGTGGTGGCAAGTACGAAGCAGTGGTGATCGCCCGGGCTTGGCAGTTCCAACCCGCTGAGATTCAGGTTCCCGTCGGGGCGACGGTGACGTTCACGCTCGCCAGTCCCGATGTGATCCATGGTATCGTCCTCACCGGTACGAACGCGAATGTCATGGTGATTCCGGGTCAGATCTCCCAGGTCACGGCGCGTTTCGACCGGCCCGGTGAATATCTGTGGGTCTGCCATGAATATTGCGGCTTCGGGCATCACCAGATGTACGGGAAGGTGGTGGTGCGATGAGCGCGACAGCACGCGCGCGGAGTGTGGCGGGCGGGGGAGCGGTCACTCGCGAGGGAATCTTTCTTGCCGAACAGTTGTGGCCGATCAAGGGACAATTGGCACTCTCGCTGATAGGCCTCGCCATTGGCGGGTTCATGGGCTTGATGCAGGCACTGGACCGGGTGGGAATCGTCATCTACAAAGCGCTGCTCATGCAAACGTACTATCAAGGATTGACGATCCACGGGGTCTTGCTGGCCTTTCTCTTCACGTTCGCCTTCAATAACGCATTCGTGTCGTTGGTGGCGATCCGCGGATTCGAGCGTCCCCTGGCGAGCACATTCTTGGTCCAGGGAGCGTTTTGGACGATGCTGGTAGGGACGTTACTGGCCGCGTATGCGATCTTGACGAATCAAGCGACAGTCCTCTTCACCTTCTATGCACCGCTGCGTGCGAGCTCCCTCTTTTTCCTCGGCGCAGCGCTTCTGGTCATCTCGACGCTGCTCACTGCGCTCAACCTCGTGCTCACGCGCCGTGCCTGGCAGCGCGAGCATCCGGGGGAGCGGACACCGTTGCTGGGGTTCGTCAGCGTGGTGACGTACGTGATGTGGGCGCTCGCCTCGTTGGGTGTGGTGGTACTCGTCGTGTTCTTCCTTTTGCCGTGGTCGCTCGGCTGGCTCAAGACGACCGATCCGCAGTTCAACCGAATATTGTTCTGGTATACTGGCCATCCGATCGTCTATTTTTGGCTGATGCCGGCGTACATTTCGTGGTATCTGATGGTTCCCCGGCAGGTGGGTGGTCGCGTCTTCAGCGATAGCTTGGTGCGGATGGCTTTCATCCTTCTGCTCGTCTTCTCGGTTCCGACCGGGCTTCATCACCAGTATGTCGATCCTGGGATTCCCACGGCCATGAAGGTCGTCCATCTCTTCACGACGTTTTCGGTCGTTTTCCCGAGTCTGGTGACGGCATTCACGGTCATGGCTGCACTGGAGGATGGTGGGCGCGCGCGTGGCGGGACAGGGCTGCTCGGGTGGATCTGGAAGCTTCCCTGGGGTGATCCGAGCGTGGCTGCGCAACTCCTGGCGATGCTCGTCTTCGTCCTCGGTGGGGCCACCGGCATCGTGAATGCGAGTTACAACCTCAATAATGTCGTCCATAACACGTCGTTCGTGCCTGGACACTTTCACATGACGGTCGGCACGGCCGTTGCGCTCTCCTTCATCGGCATCAGTTACTGGCTCATTCCCTTCTTGACGGGTCGGGAACTGATGGGGCGCCGTCTTGCGCTGGCGCAGGCGTGGCTCTGGTTCGTCGGTGTCTTGCTTTTCGCTCGCGGGCAGATCGCCGCTGGTCTCCTCGGCGAACCCCGACGCTCCTCGATCGGCGAAGCTCCCTATCGTGATCTGATCAGTGCTGGTTTGGACAACTGGCTGACGGCGATCGGTGGTACCCTGATGGTGATCAGCGGCCTCCTGTACTTCATCGTCGTCCTGTGGACGGTCTTTGCTGGTCGGCGTCTCACTCAGCCTCTGGAGATCCCGGTTGCCGAGATGCGCTTCGGTGCGCACGAGACGTCACCGCGACTGGACCAACTCGGCTTTTGGTTCTTGATCGCCGTTATCCTGGTGGCGATCGCGTACATTCCGACTATTCTTCTCTATCTTCCCCTGCAGAGCGTTTCACCGCCGATCAAGGTGTATTGAGGTGCATTTGGGCGACGGATGAGGGGCGGCGAGTTGTTCACCGCCCCGTTCGTCATTTTCTCCTCCGTTCGCGCAGTGCGGGATCAGAAAAAAGTAGATCACCCACTCTCTGGGCTCGCGGCCGATCGCTCCCGGAGAGGGAGTCCTGTAGGTACTTTGCTGGATTTTGTCCTGCTTTGACGACGTGCCGCCGGTAGCTCAGTCAAGACATGTTCGAGTGCGGGTCACCTGCCGTGCGAGCGGACAAAATGAAAACACCAGTTCTCCGCGGTCTTCAAACACCAGTTCTCCGCGGTCTTCAAGAGCGCCGCCCGGCCATGACGATGCTCCAGATGCTCGGCATCTCGCCCACGGGAACCTCGATCAGGATGGGTCGGGGGTTCCGAACGGCATCGACGACGATCTCCTGGAGGGTTTCTGGAGAAGAGACGCGCACTCCCTCGATACCGAAGCTATGAGCGAGCGCGACGAAATCCGGATTGTACAGCTCCGATGCGATGTAGTGTCCACCGAATCGCTCCTTCTGGATCCGGCGGACGTTCCCAAAGGCGTTGTCGTTGAAAACGACCGTGATCACATCCAAGCGATGCTGCACCATGGTAGCGAGTTCGGGCAGGTTGTACAGAAATCCTCCGTCACCGTTCAGCGAGAGAACTGGTCGATCGGGGTTACCCGCTTTCGCCCCTAACGCTGTCGCGAAACCGAAGCCCAGAGTCCCCTGATATCCCGACGTGATGAAGGTTCGTGGTCGATAGACTGGGAATGCGTTCCACGTCCAGTAGCCGACCTGGGTACTCTCGCTCACCACGATGGCCTCTTCCGGAAGCGCCTCGCGGAGCGCCATCGCGAACGATGCTTGGGGTTGGACCTCCCAGAGCAGATCGAAGACTCGTTCCTTGAGTGCGCGCAGTTCCGCCCGGCGCGAGTCACGTTTTCGGTTGTAGAGCGGAACTCGCTCGAGGAGTGCCGAGAGAGCTCGTTTGGCGTCGGCGACGATACCGATCGTTGGAGGATGGTTCCGGCCGATCTCCTCGGGATCGATATCGATCTGAATGACCGCTTGGTCGCGGGGTCCCCAATCCGATGTGGCTGGCTGAAGGAAGCGGGAGCCGACGATGAGAATGACATCGGACGCCGGAACGAGTTCGCGGGCAGCGACGATGTTGTGGGCGAGGTCATGCCGGTCGTCGAGGGCGCCTTTCCCGTCCATCGTGAGAACGACTGGTGCTTCCAGGAGTTCCGCCAGCGCGCGGAGTTCGTCCCAGGCTTCAGCGGCGAGGACACCGCCACCCGCGAAGACGAGCGGTCGCTGGGCCTTACCCAGGAGTTGGGCGGCCTGTTCGATCAGCTCTGGGTCCCCGTCAGGTGGGATGGGGCGTGTCGCTGCAATCGTTTCCACCTCAGCAGTCGCCTGCAGCACATCGGGTGGAATCTCGAGCGCAACGGGCCGGGGGCGTCCGCTCCATAGCTGAACGATCGCCTCGTGGACGAGTGCGGGGATTTCGCCGGGATGCATCGCTCGGGCAGCCCATTTCGTGACCGACCGGAGCGCTTCGAGCTGACGAGGAATCTCGTGCAGAAACCCGCGCCCCTTTTCGATCTGTTCTGATGGGATTTGTCCAGTGACGCAGAAGACGCGCGAATTGCAGGCGTAGGCCGTGGCCAGCCCAGCCATTGCATTGAGCACGCCTGGACCAGGAACGACCAAGCACATGCCCACCTTGCCGGTGGTGCGAGCGTAGCCGTCGGCCATGTAGCTCGTGGCTTGTTCGTGTCGCGTGTGGATGACGCGGATCCGGTCGCGTGCCTCGTAGAGGGCATCGAAGGCCCAGTCGAGTTGGACACCGGGAAGTCCGAAGACGATCTCGATCCCTTCTTCGAGCAGTTGCGCGACCAGCGCCTGACCTCCGGTCAGCATGGGCATAGCGTGGCTCCTCTCGCACGTTGCAGTCGAGTCGAACGACAATGTTGCAGCGCTGCGTCGCGTCGTTCTGGCCGGCGGTGCCGCGAAACGCTGACGTGGCTGACTGCGCCACGCGCTCCATTCTAATGCACAGCGCAAGTGACTCGTTTCATCGTTTTCGGCACTCACTGGTACCGTCGTCGCGTGTACCGGTTCGCTCGTTGTCGGGGAAGGCTCGTTCGTCAGGCCGGAAAAGGTACCCACTCGACCGCGGAAAGGAAATCGACGAGGAGTTCGTTGAAGGCATCGGGGTTATCGACAGGCGCACCATGTCCGGCGCGCGGGATCTCAGCGATCTGCGCGTGGGGAAGCAAGTCAGCGAGGGAGAAGATTGTCCGGCGATAGCCTGGCTGGGTCTCGGCGCCATAGACAAGGAGTGTGGGACAATCGATCGTGGCGAGAGGAACTGGACCGGGATCGAAGGCGAGAACGGCATCGATCCAGGCTGGCGTACTGAAAATATTGCGCCGCCACTCCTCGAGCCGACGCTGACCAGCCTTCTCTGCCCAGTTCGGTCCCAGGCGCGGTTCGAGGAAATGCGCCAAGGCTTCCTCGATCTGGCCTGCTGCCAAGAGTGCGCGAACCAAAGCAGCCGTGCGCTGGAGCCGGTCACGCTCTTCTTCCCCGGCGAGTGCTGGGAGAGAAGGTTCCACGAGGACCAGCCCTTGAATACGGTGGGGGCGCATGAGTGCCAGCGCGAGCGCGATGGTCGCTCCCAGGGAGTTGCCGAGAACGACCGCACGATCGATCCGCTCGGCGAGCAAGACGGATTCCACGTCGAGGGCAGCTTCTTCGATGGTCTGATGTGGCATGGGGGGCGGGCTGTTCCCATGCCCACGCAGATGGGGGAGCAACCATCGAAACTGCGGAAGCCGAAGCACCTGGTGAATCCAGTTGGACGTGCCGACGAGAACGCCGTGAAGGGCGAGGATCGGTGGCCCCGCCGATCCGATCCGCCGCTCGTACGCGATCTTGGTGCCGTTCGGTGTGGTTGCCCACGCCAGTTCGGTGACGCTCATCGCCTTCAGCCTTCGAGCAGCAGGCGTTCCGGGTCCTCGATGAGTTCTTTGACGCGGACGAGGAAAAGCACCGCTTCCCGACCGTCCACGATCCGATGGTCATAGGTGAGGGCGACGTACATCATCGGGCGAATGACGATCTCGCCGTTGACCACGACTGGTCTTTCCTCGATCTTGTGCATACCGAGGATGCCGACCTGAGGGGGATTGAGTATCGGGGTCGAGAGGAGGGAGCCGAAAACGCCACCATTGGTGATCGTAAAGGTTCCACCGCTCAGTTCCTCGAGCGTCAGTCGTCGCTCTCGTGCCTTGCGGGCGAGTTCTTCGATCTCGCGCTCGATCTCCGCGAACGACTTGTGGTCCGCGTCGCGGACGACGGGCACGACGAGTCCTTCATCGGTCGCGACGGCGATTCCGATGTCGTAGTAGTATTTGACGACGATCTCGTCACCCTGGATCTCGGCGTTCAACAAGGGGAACGCTTTCAACGCGCCGATGACAGCCTTCGTGAAGAACGACATGAAGCCGAGGCTCACCCCGTAGCGTTCCCGGAACTGCTGTCGCCACCGGTTGCGAAGGGCGATCACGGCACTCATGTCGATCTCGTTGAAGGTCGTCAGCATCGCAGCGGTCTGCTGGGCCTCGACTAACCGACGGGCGATCGTCTTGCGTCGCTGGCTCATCCGAATGCGTTCTTCGCGTCGTCCTGTGGCAGGGAAGGGCAAGACAACCGGTGCCTCCGGTGGTGTGACACTCGGTGCCGGTGGGGCGGCTGGCGGTGGGGTCGCGGCGGCTGGCTGGGGAGCGATGCCGTCAGCTGGTCGGGCGGCTGCTCCACGCTGAGCAACGTAACGGAGTACGTCCTCCCGAGTGACCCGGCCACCTTCGCCGGAAGCAGGTACCTCGGCGAGGTCGATACCGTATTCCTCGGCGAGTCGCCTGACAGCTGGCGTGGCTCGAACTGCTGGTCCGCTGGCGGGTGGCGCCGGTTGCGGCGCTGCTGCCGTGGCGGCCTCCGGTATGGGCGCAGGCTCGGGTGCCTTGCCCGCTTCAGCAGGGGCTTCTCGGGCGGGAGTACCCACCAACGCGGTCTCCTCGATCATGGCGATAATCTCGCCGACGGTGACCGTTTCTCCCTCGCGCTTGAGGATGCGCTGGAGAACGCCCGCTCGATCGGCTGTCACCTCGACGTTGACCTTTTCGGTTTCCAACTCGACGAGCACGTCGCC
Organism: Thermomicrobium sp.; assembly: GCF_053493975.1. Taxonomy (NCBI): domain Bacteria; kingdom Pseudomonadati; phylum Thermomicrobiota; class Thermomicrobia; order Thermomicrobiales; family Thermomicrobiaceae; genus Thermomicrobium; species Thermomicrobium sp. The sequence goes on along the minus strand of NZ_JBRBZA010000073.1, from coordinate 36,858 downwards.
TGGGTTGACCGGATCACCTTCGCGTTTTCGCCAGGCACCGATGACTGCCTCGACGATCGACTCGCCCATCTGCGGCACACGAATCTCGATAGCCATCGTCTACCCTCGCGTTCGGTTCATGCCGGAACAGCAGGTTCTGGTACGCCAGCGAATGCTTCGGCGATGATCCGTGCCTGCTCCTGCTCGTGCATCTCGGCGAATCCTTCTGCGGGGCTTGCCCGTTCTGGTCGGCCGATGTAACGCAATGTCTGCCCGTCGAGCAAAGATTGCAGACGCGGTTGCATGTACGTCCATGCTCCCATGTTCTTCGGTTCCTCTTGCAGCCAGACGACATCGCGTGCGTTGGGATACTGCCTGAGAATGGCTGCGAGTTCGTCACTCGGGAAGGGATAAAGTTCCTCGACGCGGACGATGGCTACATGGCTGGCGGTAGCAGCGAACTGACTCGTGACCAAATCGACGTACACTTTGCCGCTGCACAAGATCAGTCGCGTTACGTCATCCGGCCGTTGGCGGGCGATGGGGTCATCGAGAACGGGCTGGAATTGCCCCTCAGCGAGTTCGCGCATCGGCGACATGGCACGCGGGTGACGCAGGAGACTCTTCGGGGTCATCACGATGAGCGGACGCGGGTCCAGCGTGCGCAGGATGGCCTGGCGTCGAAGCAGATGGAAGTACTGTGCAGCCGTCGTGCAATTGGCGATTCGCACGTTATCCTCGGCAGCGAGCTGGAGGAAGCGCTCCAACCGCGCGCTCGAGTGCTCCGGGCCCTGGCCTTCGTAGCCGTGTGGCAACAGGAGGACGAGCGCGGAGCGCTGTCGCCACTTGGCCCATCCACTGACGATGAACTGGTCGATGATCACCTGCGCCACATTGGCGAAGTCGCCGAACTGCGCTTCCCAGAGCACGAGGGCATCTGGAGCCTGGACACTGTAGCCGTATTCGAACCCGAGCGGGCCAGCTTCGGACAGTGGACTGTTGTACACGGCGAAGCTCGCCCGAGCTGCCGGCATCTGCTGCAGCGGAATGACGCGTGCCCCTGTCTCGAAGTCGTAGAAGGCAACGTGGCGCTGGCTGAACGTGCCCCGAATGGTGTCCTGACCGGTCAGGCGAATGGGTATTCCCTCGGCCAAAAGCGAGGCAAAGGCGAGCAGTTCCGCGTGCGCCCAATCGACCGCCTCTTCGCGCTCGACGACCTCGAGCCGACGCTGCAACTGCCGACGCAGTTTCGGATTCACATTGAACCCTGCTGGGAGCGTGTGGGCTTGGCGATTGAGTTCCTTGAGCGTCTCCAACGGTACGGCGGTAGCGATCGTCGCACTGGTGGGAGTACGAGATCCGATGCTTCCGTTCACCTGGTCGGCTCGTTGTGCCCTGGCGAGGATCTCTTGTCGGAGATGCTGGAGCTTTCCGAACAGCTCCTGCTCGAGAGCAGCTGCCTCGTCTCGAGTGACGATTCCTTCGGCGACGAGGCGCTGGGCCCAGAGTTCACGAGTCGTTGGGTGTTCTGCGATCCGGCGATACATCACTGGCTGCGTGAAGGTCGGCTCGTCGCCTTCGTTGTGACCCCACCGACGATAGCCGATCAAGTCGATGAGGACATCCTTGTGGAATCGCTGGCGGTAGGCGAAAGCGAGTCGAGCGGCGGTCAGGCAGGCTTCCGGATCATCGGCGTTGACGTGAATGACTGGGATTTCGAAACCGCGGGCAGGATCGGATGCGTAGAAGGTCGAGCGGGCTTCTTGTGGTTCGGTGGTGTAGCCGAGCTGGTTGTTCACGATGATGTGAAGCGTTCCACCAGTCGTGTAACCAGGAATACCGCTCATGTTGAGCGTTTCGGCGACGATGCCCTCCCCTGGGAAAGCGGCGTCACCATGGATCAAGATAGGCAAGCAGGCGTCGACGTCCTGTTCGGGTGTACCCGGTCGGTCGCGTCGTTCCTGGAGAGCGCGTGCCATGCCTTCGACCACGGGATCGACGAACTCGAGGTGACTGGGGTTATGGGCGAGGATGACCTGGAGTTGGCCGGCGGCACGGATACCGCCCATGTGGTACTTGACGTCGCCCGTGTAGCCGAGGGTGCCGCCCTCGGTGAGAGCGACCGGTTCCCGGTGATCGAGGCCCATGAACTCGGCCAGAATCTGCTCGTACGGCTTGCCGAGTACGTGGGCCAGGACGTTCAGGCGGCCGCGATGCGCCATACCCATCGCGACTTTCGGGATACCCGCCTCGGCGACCTGGCGGAGGATCTCGTCGAGGATCGGCACGAGCGTATCGGTGCCCTCGATCGAGAAGCGCTTCTGCCCAACGAAGGTTCTATGGAGGAAGCGCTCGAACACCTCCACCGCGGTCAGCCGCTCGAGCAGCGCACGCTTCTCCGTTGGTGAGAGGCGAACGCGATAGCGCTCAGATTCGATCGCTTCCTCGAGCCACTCGCGCTCGGTGCGGTCCTGCAGATGGCCGTAATCGTAGCCGATCGTCCCACAGTAGATCTGACGCAGGCGCTCGATCGCTTCGGCTGCATTGCGGGCACCCTGTGCGGCAGGGCCACCGACTAGCGTTGCTGGGAGATTCTCGAGGTCCTGCGCTGTCAACCCATGGTAGGCTGGATCGAGTGCGGGATCACCTGGCGGCGGGCTCCCCAAGGGATCGAGGCGTGCAGCACGATGGCCGCGGTGACGGATCCGTTGCGCGAGCTGAACGACAGCGGCGATCTTCGTAAAATCGAATGCCGGCCCTGCGATCGCAGCGGCCGGCGGCGGGGCAGCGAGCTGCTCGAGGTGAGGTCCCCACTGTTCGAAGAATGCCCGCCACTCCGGCGTGACGGCTGTCGCATCTCGACGGTAGACCTCGTACAGTTCGAGAATGTACCCGAGGTTCAGACCGGTCAGCCGCTCGAGTGCCTCTTGCTGATTCACCATGGCACCCACCCACCTCGTCGCTTTCGCTTCGGCACCCAGACTCAGGACGCTGCGCCATGTTCTCGACCGCATCCCACCGAGTCCGTGGATGCCGCATACCAATGATACTCCTTGTTGCACCGCGCCGATGTTGGATCGTTCGATTTTTCTGGACGAGGCATAAGGATCGCTTTTAGGCCGGCTGAAGGGGTGGGATCACCGCACCGTTGGCGATGGACGTGACCCGCTCCGGTGTATAGACGGTCGCCGGATGAACCGCGTGTACCATGGCCGCGACACGTAAAGAGGCCAGGTCGGGATCCTCGCGCGTTCGTGCCTCGAACCGTTCCCAAATGTCATCGGGAAGCTGTCGCCGTAACTCGAACGTCGTGAAGGCGAACAGGGGAAGAAGATCATCGTCTCGTCGCCTCGCATAGCGAGCGAGTGCCTGCTGGAGATCGATGCCTTCGGTCTGCACCCGAGCGAGTTCCTCAGCGAGCAACCAGGCACTGCGCGCTGCATTGCCCATACCTTGCACGCTATGTGGATCTTGATGACAGCCAGCGTCGCCGACGAGCGCCCAGCCGGAGCCAGAAGCCTGACGGAGGAAATTCGGCAGGCGGCCCGTGCCGCGGATCGGTGCGACGCGGCGTGCCGAAGCGAACCGTTCCCAGACTTCAGGGATCCGGCGGAGTCCAGCAACGAAGTGCTGGGTGACATCGCGGCGAAACGCCGAGAAGGCCCGGTGCTCCACCCCGTACCCGACGAGCGTGAGACCGGCATCACAGGGGAAGAGGAAAGCAGCGGCGTACTCCGCTCCGATGTCCGGATAGTCGCCTCGATAGGCGAGTGCAGCCACGTCACCGTCCCAAGGTAGCCCGTCGACGTACGTGTAGTACCACGCGAAGAGGGGAGGAATGTACGCGAGAACAGGTGCTCTGACCTGACGGGCTACAGTCGAATCTCTTCCGTCGGCTCCGATCACGAGCGGTGCAGAGGTGAGCCATTCTCCGCTCGTCGTCGCGACGACGACATCCCATCTCCGATCGTCCACCTGACGGACGGCAGTCACCCGTGCACCAGTGAGTGCGGTCACGTTGGAAAGCGATCTGACAGCCTCGAACAGCAGAGTATCGAGTACCTCGCGACGAATGCACAGGGCGAAGTCGAAGCCTTTGGACGCTGGGAAGGGTGCAGCCACGTAAGGGAAACGAAGCCAGCGAATACGTGGAGCGCCGATACGGAGAATCGGCTCCAGGAGACCCGCTCGCTGTAAGGCATGCAGCGTGTCGCTGAAGAAGAGATGGGTCGAAAGCGTCGGGCGCGGAAACTGCGCTCGTTCGACGAGAAGGATCGACCACCCGCGCTGTGCTAGGGCAGCAGCAGTGACGCAGCCAGCGATCCGGGCTCCCACGATGATGGCATCGAATCGACCGATCTGCTTGGCCATGCTCCGCTCGTTGTCTCTGGAACCGAGCTGCTCCGGGCGAATATCGAAGAGAGGAGATTCGGCTCCATCGTGATATCGAGTATACCCTGAGCGCGAGTGTGAGGGCTGGAGAGACCCGTCGGTATCGAGCGTGGCAGAAATGCTCTCGATCGGTCGCTCCTTCTCGGGCTATTGCGACTCGTGGCGGCGTCGGGGGCGCTGATGATCGAGGGGACGCTGGTGCCGCACCAGCCCGAAGGGCACTGCGAGCTGCTTTGGCAAGGGTGTCCTGCAGGCGAGCACGACTATGCTCACCGAGTCACCCTGAAAGGTTGCGACCATTCGAGTCGAGGTGTCGCGCGGAGCTTCGTTGCCAGTTCGCAACTTGCAGCGTACACTGGGCTGGGCCAGACCAGTCGATTCTTGACTGGATCTGGGCATCGAGAACGGGACGGCAGAAGCGGTGGACGTGTCGAGTCCGAGTCGCCACTGCAACGAGTTCCCCGGCTGACCCCACATGGCGCCGACGCGACTCTCCGGGGTGGCCGGGTGAGACCAGCCACAACGGAGCAGATCGCTGGTGCGCCGAGTGTTCGCGCGGCCCCGAGGGTCTGACAACGCGAATGACGAGACGAGTCGGCTCGTGCTGCCGTTGAGCAGCAGGAGGCCCGAGAGTTGGACGAGCCTCCCGTACGGTGAGCTGCGGCGAGGTCTTCGGCGGAAGCTGGGAAAGGAGACCGCATGACGACGGAAATGGACATCCAGACGCGGCTCCGCGCGCTGCTCCAGCGCGGAGAACGCGAAGCGGTCGAGGACCTGTTGTGGGAACTCGTCGAGCGACGGCAGCTCTATCCTGTTCTCCGTGAGCTGGAGCCATTCGAGCTTGCGCGCCTCGCTGAGCTCCTCGGGGACGAGACGTTCGGGGAATTCCTGGCCGAGTTGGATCCGAGCGATGCGGCCGCTCTGCTCGAGCGCTTGAGTTCGCAAGAAGCAGCGGATGTCCTGGAGGCGATGGCCCCTGACGATGCGGCCGATGTCTTCGCTCGTCTCGATCCGGACGAGGCTCGTCAGATCCTGGTCGAGATGGAACCGCTCGAAGCGCAAGAGCTGCAGGAGCTTTTGAGCTACCCGCCGGAGACTGCCGGTGGGCGGATGACACCCTCGTACGTGGCTTTGCTGCCGGATGTCCGGGTTGACCAGGCGATCGCGGCGCTGCGCAAGGTGGCTGCGGAAGTCGAGACGATTTACTACGCCTACGTCGTCGACGAAGCAAATCACCTCTTGGGTGTCGTCTCCATGCGAGATCTCGTGTTGAGCCCGCCCTACCGGACCGTGGGCGAGATCATGACCCGTGACATCGTGAAAGTGCGTGCCACTGCCGATCAGGAGGAAGCCGCGCGTTTGCTCGTCGAAGAGGGACTTTTGGCCATACCGGTCGTGGATGATGAGGATCGCTTGCTCGGCATCATCACGGTCGATGACGTCGCGGACATTTTGGAACGCGAAGTGACGAAAGACATCGAGCGGTTGGGTGGTTCGCAACCGCTCGAGGTTCCGTATACTCGTGCGACGCCTTTCTATCTCTGGCGGCGACGGATCAGCTGGCTTCTCCTCCTATTCGTCGCGGCGATGTACACCGGGACCGTCATCCGACATTACGAAAAGGAACTCGAGGAAGCGATCGCTCTGGCCTTCTTCGTCCCGCTCTTGATCGGGACCGGTGGAAACGCTGGTTCGCAAGTGGTGACAACTCTAGTAAGGGCGATCGCAGTCGAAGGTATCACCATTCGCGACTTTTTCCGCATCTTTCCGAAGGAATTCACCGCTGGGCTGCTGACGGCTGCGGTAATGGGTACAGCAGGCTTTCTGCGCGCAGAACTTCTCGGTGTCGATCCGGCCATTTCTTTGACAGTGAGTATCGCGATCTTTTTCATCGTGCTCTGGGCAGTCACGATTGCGACGCTTCTGCCGCTTCTCTTGCGTCGCCTCGGAATCGATCCGGCGGTCGTGTCGTCGCCCCTCATCGCAACCCTGGTTGACGGGACAGGTCTGCTTATCTACTTCAACGTCGCGCGCGTCATCCTCTAGCATCCGCGCACGATGTGAGTGGCCGTGTATTGACAGCGGCTGAGGGCGGAGGGAGAGCTATGAATCTCGTGCGTGAAGTGGAACCTGGGTGGTATCTCGTCGATCTCCGATTCCAAGGTGTGGAGAACGTGATCGCCTCATACCTCTTCGTCGGTCGTCAAGGGGTAGCGATCGTCGATACTGGGCCGAGCACGACGATCGAGCGTCTCGTGGCGGCGCTCCGAGAACTGAACGTCACTCCCGAGGCGGTCCGGCATCTCGTTCTGACCCATATCCATTTGGACCATGGCGGAGCAGCTGGGCACCTGTTGGAGCGGTTTCCGAATGCTCGTGTCTATGTCCATCCGCTCGGTGCGCCGCACCTGATCGATCCCAGTCGCTTGTGGGCGAGCGCTGCCCGTATCTATGGCGATCGCATGGAACTCTTGTGGGGGTCGATTCGGCCGTGCGCTGCCGAGCGAGTAGTGGTCGTCGAGGACGGGGAGGCGATCGACCTGGGTGATGGGCGTCGATTGCGAGCATTGGCGACACCAGGACATGCGTCGCACCATCATGCCTGGCTAGATACCGCCACGGGTTCTGTCTTCGCTGGCGACATCGCTGGTATCCGTATCGGTGCGCTTCCCTTCGTCTTTCCACCGACCCCGCCGCCGGATGTCGATCTCGGACAGTGGCGCCGGAGTATCGAGCGCCTGCGCCGTCTCCAGCCGAGTCGTCTCTATCTCGGTCACTTTGGACCAGTCGACGATGTCGAATGGCACCTGGACGACCTTCTGGCGAGGCTTTTCCTCTGGGCAGGTTGGATCGGGGCACTGCTGGACCAGGGCCTCGACGCGGAAACGATCGCCGGGCGGTTGCAAGAACTCACGGATCGAGAGTTCCATCGTCTCCTCGGTGAGCAGGTGCCGGTTACCCAATACCAGTGGGCGTCCGGGAGCTTCCGCATGACGGTCGACGGGTACGTCCGGTATTTCCGGACGCATCGGCCATGGGCGAGTGGTTCGTGAGGACGCGCAGGACGATGAGCGCGCCGGCGTTGCAACGACGGGCCTACCGTTTGATCGTCCTTTTGGGTCTCGTCAGTCTTTTCGGTGATATCAGCTACGAAGGCGTTCGCGGTGTGACGGGGCCGTACCTGGCATTGCTCGGCGCGAGTGCAGTTGCGGTCGGGCTCGTAGCCGGTCTCGGCGAGTTCGCTGGCTACGCGCTGCGCACGGCATTTGGGTATCTCGCGGACCGGTTTCGCCTGCACTGGTTGTTGACAGTCATTGGTTACAGTTTGATCGCGACGCTACCGTTGCTGGCATTCGTTCACAGTTGGGAACTCGCTGCGACGCTGATCGTGCTCGAGCGGTTCGGTAAGGCGTTGCGGACACCAGCGCGCGATGCCATTCTCTCGCACGCAGCCAGTCAGGTCGGGCGTGGCAAGGGTTTTGGGATCCACGAGGCACTCGACCAACTTGGTGCATTGATCGGCCCGGTCATCTTCGCAGTCGCGCTCACTTTCGACGGTGAAGCCGGTTACCGGCTCGGGTTCGCGCTTCTCACGATTCCAGTGCTCCTCGCGATCGTCATTCTCGTCCTCGCGTGGAAGCAGGAACCGGAGCCGGAGTCACTCGAGAGCGCTGCTCCACGCCTGCATCGTCTGACGGGAGGCGACGGCTCCCGCCGGCTGGGCGGAGCGTTCTGGCGCTACACGCTCTTTACTGCGTTGACTACTCTGGGATTCGTCCCGTTCGCTCTCCTCTCGTATCATGTCGAACAGACCGGTCGGTTCGGTCCGCCGTTGATTCCACTGCTCTATGCAGTCGCGATGGGAGTGGACGGAGTGATCGCGTTGATCGCAGGCTGGGGATACGATCGTTTCGGTTTGCGCACCCTGGCAGCAGTACCGGTCTGCATCGCGTTGGGAACGGCGGCCGCGTTGCAATCGACCACCTTGTTCATTCTCGCGGGGGTCGTCGTTTGGGGAATCGCGATGGGACTGGTCGAAACGACGATGCGAGCGGCAGTCGGCGAACTCTCCGCTCCGTCCGCACGTGGTCTGGCCTATGGTGTCTTCAATACGGTATTCGGAACAGCCTGGCTGGCCGGTGGAGCTGTGCTCGGTTTGCTCTATGAGCGACTGGGTACACGAGGAACCATCGGTGCGACCCTGGTACTCGAGATCGCAGCATTGCTGCTTTTCTGGGGACTCGGGGTGGCTCACGCACACGCCTCCTCCAGTGTTCGGAGCCTTTCCTGATTCGATCGCTCCGCACTCGGTTCTCAGGATGGACGACGGTATGCCTCGGGACAGACCGAGCAGCGCCGAGCACAGACGCGCTGCCGGTCGGTCGTCGGAAGCACTCGGTTGGCAGTCAGCCCGTCCGCTCAGGTCCGGTGCGCAGGGGCTCCTCGGTGATGGTTCGCGAGCCAGGTACGGAGTTCCTCGAGTGACCGTGTATTGAGGACATGCCTGGGCTCCACCCAACCGCGACGCGCGGTTGCGACCGACCAGCGCATATTGTCCAGCTGACGTGTCGAGTGGGCATCACTGGTGCACGCGATCAGGATCCCCCGGTTGATCGCTCGTTGGACCCAAATGTCTGGGAGGTCGAGCCGATCGGGCTGGCCGTTGACTTCGATCGCGACTCCATAGTGAGCAGCGGCATCCAGCACGGCGTCGAGATCGATCTCGTACGGAAGTCGCGAGGTAAGCAGGCGTCCAGTGGGGTGACCGAGGATGTCGACATGGGGGTTCGCGAGCGCGCGAATGACGCGTTCCGTCATGCGTTCCTGCGGCATGTCGAACGTGCTGTGCACGGACACGATCACGAGATCGAGTTCGGCGAGAACCTCGTCCGGATAGTCGAGTGTCCCGTCTGACAAAATGTTGACTTCAGCGCCCTGCAGGATACGAAATGGTGCCAGCCGTTCGTTGAGTTCGCGGATCCACTCGCGTTGCTCGCGCAGACGCTCGACGGACAAGCCGCGGGCGACGGTGAGGGAAGGGGAGTGATCCGAAATCACGAGGTACTCGTAGCCGCGCGCGCGAGCAGCCTGGCACATCCGCTCGAGCGAATCGTGTCCGTCGCTCCAATCGGTGTGCACATGGAGGTCGCCGCGGATATCTCGCTGCTCGACGAGGATCGGCAAGCGATGCTCGCGAGCAGCCTCGATCTCACCGCGATTTTCACGTAGCTCAGGTGGAATCCAATCCATACCCAAAAGTGCATAGATCTCCTGTTCCGTTTCGCTCGCCAAAAGCTTACCGGTTTCGTCGAAGAGGCCATACTCGGAGAGTTTCCAGCCGCGCTCTTGGACGAAAGAGCGTAAGGCGATGTTGTGTTCTTTCGAACCGGTGAAATACAGAAGCGCCGAGCCGTACTCGTGCGGTCGCACCACACGGAGATCGACTTGGAGATCTTCGCGCGTGAGAATGGAGGGTCGTGTCGGTCCAACTGCAAGAACTTCTTTCGCGAACGGTAGATGAACGAAGGCATCGACGACTGCGGGGGGATCGTCACTGGCGACGAGGATGTCGATGTCTCCGATCGTCTCTTTCATACGGCGGAGGCTCCCGGCTGGATCGATCGCTCGGACGGCTGGAAGCGGTCGCAGGGCTGCCACCACCTCCTCGGCTACTGGTAGCGCGATGCCGAGGAGGAGACGCTTGCTCCGTTGCATGAGGCGTGCAGCTTCGCGCGCGATCCGCTCCTCGAGTTTTTCACCAAAACCCGGGAGCTTGCACAGCTTGTGTTCCTGCGCGGCCTGGAGCAGGTCCTGGATGGTCGTGATTCCGAGTTGTTCGTAGAGAAGGTGTGCCCGAGCAGGACCGATCCCTGGTACTTCGAGGAGATCGACAGCCTGCAAAGGCACCTCACGCTTGAGCTGCTCATAGTATTCCAGTCGACCCGTTCGCAAGTACTCTTCGATCTTGGCAGCAATCGCCTTGCCGACGCCAGGGATTTCGTCCAGTTTTCCTTGCCTGGCGAGTTCCTCGATATCGGCATCGAGTGCGCGGATGTTCTGTGCGGCCGTCGTGTAGGCGCGGATCCGGTAGGGGTTCTCGTTTTTGAGCATCAGGAGTTCAGCGATGTTGTCGAGCAGGAGAGCGACCTCCTCGTTCCGTCGCATGCCAGTCACTCCTTCGACCGAGTCGGTCGGGTGGTCGATTCCTCCAGCCACGCGCGGAGAAGTCGAGCCGTCGCATGAACGAGGGCCCGGACCTCATCCGGGAGCAAGCCAGTGACTGCGGCGATCTGCTCGTCGCTCCAACGATCCAGAGCTGAAAGGAGATAAATCTCGCGCCACTGCTCGGGTAGCCGATCCAGGAGCTGATCGAGCAGTCGACGGATCGCCGGATCAGCGAGGAGGTCGTCAGGCAAGGGGAGGTCCGGGTCTGCGAGGGCCGTGATCAGACGAGCTGCGGTCCCCTGCAATTCCACTGGCGGCGCTTCGGTGCGCTCGGTAAGCTCGCTTGCGGTGCCTCGATGCCGCTCAGCGTGGCGGGCCAGTGCCGCGCGATGAACCGTGTCGAGTGCGAGTCGACGGAGCCACGCGAAGCGATCGCGGGGAAGTTGCGGTCGTTCCAGTAGTTCGCTGCGGGCTCGCTGGTAGGTCGCGAAAGTCAGCTCTTCCGGGTCAAGTTCGCTCGGCTCGACGAGCCCAGCCTCGACTTCGCGGGCGATGGCGCGGAGTACGGTACGAAGAATGGGGAGGTAGAGATCGAGACCTTCGCGATAGAGCCATTTTTCGCGCTCGGCGATCTCGTCCGGTGTCAAGTGGGGTGGGCCCGGGAGACGAGGAGTCGTTTCGGCCAACCGCTCGGTCAATCGCCGGCGAGCCTCTTCGTAGGGTGCAGCCTGCAAACGACGGCGGAGGGCGTGGAAATACGGATCTTGGAAGACCACGTAGTCGCTCCTCACTCGATCTGCGATTCCGACCATTCCAGGATAGCGGATTCGCCCAGATCTGTCAGCTGATGACTTCGGCCGACATTCGAGACCATGAGGGCTCGTGTATCGATCGAAGAATGCTTTGTTGCTGCTCAAAGCCTCACCTGCTCGCTGAGCGAAAAGCAATCTTTTGACTTCGGCGAATCCACATCGGTGAGTGCGTCGAGTCCCGATGGCAGGTCAGGTATGCGCTACCCCTCGTACACGACGCCAAAGGAGGTGACGACCACTGTCGCCTGAGAGCGCCCAATCTCCCCGCACAACGCTGCAGTCGTTCAGGGAGTGAGCGGTGAACAGTCTCACCGGAGCCAGCCACGCGCAGCGAGGATTTCTGCACCGATCCGACCCAGCGAGACGGCTCGCTCCGGCTCGGCCTGTGGTCGGAGTTCCAGTCGGGCACGCTCGAAGTACTGCACGATCGTGCCGTCCGGAAGCACGGTCGGCTCACTGATGACCAGCCCCGTTATGAGGAGGGCGGCCTGATCAGGTGGCATGCTCGCGGTGACGCTCGATCCGATGTGTAACCAGGCATCGAGCAGCGGTCCGCACAGTTCGTGACCGGTCTCTGAAAAGGCGCGACAAGTCGTCATCGCTGCTCGGTCGGATGCGGGAGCGGGTGAGCGAAAGGCTCGTGCCGATGCGAGTCCGAGCTGATGTGCAAGTTCGACTCCGATGTGGTCGAGCACGACACCATCCCGGGCGATCGGTGACTCAGGAATCCACACGAAGCGGGCACGCTCGAAGTATTGGACCGTCCAGAACCGACCAGTATCCGGATCGTATTCGTCGAATTCTTCCGACAAGGGAAAGCCGAAGATGCTCGCTCCACCGAACTGTTCCCAAAAGTGCCGGAATCCGTTCGCCAGATAGTGACCGGTTTCCGGAAAGTAGCGCCAACCAGGCTCCTGGCGCTCGGGTTTCGCCCGGCGAGCCGTCGGCAAGAGGTCTGCGATCGCTGCGGCCCAAAGAGTGACGTCATCGGGTGGGTGCTCTTGGAACCAGACTAGCTGATCACCGCCGGCTGCCAGCCGCCTGACATGGGTCGCGTCAGGTACAGCGAGGAAACGACTCTTGCTCAGTGTGTCGTAGGCCACGATGGCTCGTCGTTCGGTATCCGGGGAGACTGAGTCGATCCAGAAGACAAATCGTCCGTCGGTCGTAACGGATTCCGGGGTACCCTCCCAAATGGGTACACTCGGATGGGATCCATCGAGGGAGACGACACGAATCGCGTGGTCGATCGTGATCAAGGCATCGTTGCTGAGGAGAATCGATGGCGGAGTTCCCTCCCCTTGGAGCACTGTCACCGGCTCGTCAGCGCTCGCGACTGGTTGTAGCCGGATGCGCCACTGCCCGGTTCTCGAGACTTCGACCCACGCCACGCGGCCAGCACGCAGTTGGAGATCGGTGATTTCGTGCTCTGGAGGGAGCACGGCGAGGATGCGCGGTGGATGGCGAGTGTTCTCGAGATCAGTGACGAAAAGACGATCGGTCCCGTTGCGCGTGACCCAAGCTGCCCAGCGGCCGTTTGCGCGTGGCGGGGAACGGACTCCGGTCTCGGCCAGCGTCCACGTTTCTCGCGTTGCGAGTCGAAGAGCTCGTATCCGACCGGAACAGTCGGCACAGGGGCGCTCCAGCCAGAGGACGGCTCCCTGCGCCAGAACGAGTTCAGGAACTTGGCCGGGTGTGCGAATGAGCGTGGCATGACGCTCGTTGCCGGAGAGCTCGAGCAGGAGCGTCGAGTCCGCTGTCTCCGGCATGGTAAGGAGGATGACTCGCCCGTCAGTGGCGAGAGTTCCTGCCGCAGCGAAGCGCCCGAGCAAGAGCGGAGCGGTGATCGCTCGGGAACGCTCGTTCCAGGTGACGAGGAGCGTGGAGAGTACCGCGGAGAGACCGAGGAGCGCGAGCAGCGGGTGAACGAGCCGATTGCAGAAGCGAGGCTTCCCGATCGCGCTCGCTGATGACCGCGGGACGGTGGTGACTCGTCCATTCGGCTGGAGTGGGCGAAGGATCGGGGTTTGCCCCAACTGCTGCTCCTTTCTCCTCCTGAGTATCGTCCGCTGACGCTGTCTCAGGAGAGACAAAAGGAACGAGCATCGTCGCTCATCTTGGTTAGCCGATCAGTCCCCCTCGACATGATATGCGGATCGGCCGGGTGGTCAGGGATCGGGAAGCACGTGCGTGCCGGCGCGTCCTTCGAGCGCATCGCGAGCTTGATCCAGCGCCGCGATGATCGCCCGTCGGGTCGACCCCCTACTCACGAAGCGCAGAGCCGCTTCCACTTTCGGACCCATGCTCCCGCTCGCAAAATGCCCTTCTGCTTGGTAGCGCCGCAATTGACTCGCGGGGACCTGTTCGAGTGGACGCGCCTGAGGCGTCCCGTAATGAAGCATGACGTTGGAGACATCGGTCAGAATGAGTAGGGCGTCTGCCCCTAACTCGTGGGCGAGCAGCGCGGCAGCCAGATCTTTATCGACCACCGCTTCGACACCTTCGTACCGCCCGTCCGGGCGCCGAACGACCGGGATACCGCCACCACCACAGGCGACGACCAGTGCGCCAGCCGCGAGCAACAGTTCGATCGCTGGCCGATCGACGATGGCGATCGGGTCCGGTGAGGGAACGACTCGCCGCCAGCCGCGCGTGCCCTGCGGCTTCCAGATTTGGCCGGTTTCAGCCATGATGGCGCGCGCCCGCTCTTCCGGGTAATAGAGGCCGATCGGCTTCGTGGGGTCGTGCCACGCTGGATCGTCCGGACTGACCTCGGTGCGCGTCACCAGCGTGGCGACGACCCGCTCGATGCCGCGTTGCCGCAGTTCTGCTCCCAAGGATTGCTGGATCATGAACCCGATCGTCGCTTGCGTCTGTGCAACGCACCAGTGGAGCGGGACGGGTGGGACGACCTCGCGAGCCAGCTCGTTCTTGACGAGGAGGTTTCCGACTTGCGGACCATTCCCGTGCGTAATGATGAGTTCGTATCCGGCAGCGACGAGTTCGGCCAACTGGCGACAGGTGAGATCGACATTGGCTTGCTGTTCTTCGGCTGTCCCGCGCTGTCCTGCCTGAATGATGGCGTTGCCGCCGAGCGCAACGACGACGCGCCTCATGCCATCCCCCTCGACTCGACTGTGGTGCTTCGACCGTGTCTTGCGAGATACGCATCCTCGAACGCCCGGTAGGCTTCGGTGAAGCAGCGCGTGGGGGGACGAACGATACCGGCTCCCACCTGTCCGATGCCAGGCTCGCGGTGGGCGATACCCGTATCGATGACCGGCAAGATACCGCTCCGCACGACCAGACGCAGATCGATACCGACGGGAGTACCGCGGAAGTCGAGTGCTGGAATACGGAACACCTCGTGCTCAGCGACGGTGATCTCGTACATTTCGAGTGTGGCCTGGACTGCGTCGGCCGGCGTGCCGCCGATGAACTGCACGATCGCCGGCGCGCCAGCGAGTGCGAAACCCCCGAAGCCGGCTGTCTCGGTGATCGCGCTGTCACCGATGTCGGGATTCGCGTCGTCAGGCCCGAAACCAGGAAAGTACAAGCCGCGCGGCACGTTGGCTGGCCCCGTGAACCAACGGTCACCCAGTCCGGAAACGCGGATACCGAACTCGGTACCGTTGCGCGAGAGAGTGGTGACGAGCGAGCTTCCCGGAATGCCGTGTGCGGCATCCGCCATCACCTTGGCTGCCACCATCGCGAGATTGACGAAAAAGTGGTCATTGGCATTGATGAACCGGAGGACGGCAGCGATGTCACTCGAGGGTGCCGCGCACTCGACGAGGTAGGGCGCGAGTTCACGATAGAACAGGGAGGTCGCAGCCTTGTTGCGATTGTGGCATTCGTCACCCATTTGTAAGGCCTGGGCGATGATATTGCGGAGATCGATGCCACCGCTCCGAGCCAGGGCTTGCCCAACCAGTGGTGCGAGGACGGTGCTGATCCAACGCAGTCGATCGATCACCTCCGGAGCATAGGCACCCATCCGCATCACCTTGCCGATGCCTTCGTTGAAGTTGGTGTAGGCGCGGTTCTCCCCGGCAGCATTGATCGCGATGTACACCGGCATGGAAGGGGAAATGACACCGGCCATCGGACCGACCGCGCTGTGCTCGTGATTCGGGGAAAGTTCGACATAGCCGGATTCCAGCTTCTGGATCGCTTCCTCCGGAGTCGCCGCGAAGCCCTCGAAGAGCATGGCGCCGATCAGGGCCCCGCGGAGCGGACCGGACGCGTGAGCCCAATCGATGGGAGGGCCGGCGTGGAGGAATGTCCGGTCGGTCATGCCGGGAATCACGTCACGGGCGCGCGCCACGCCGACGACGACCGGTTGAGCGCGGATCATTCGTGTCACCGCGTCGCGATTCGCCGCATCGATCGCTGGGTCATTGAAAAGCGGCAGCGCGAGTCGGCGCGGTTCGACCAGCGGTGGCTTCCATTCGACTGGATAGACTGCTCCGCCCTGATCCTGCACCGACCGGGCGAAGAGGTCGAGTCCGACGTTGATGACTGTTGGTGTCGTCTCGAGAAGCTTTTGCACGTTCTCGTGCATTCCGTCCATCGCTCGGCTCCTCCTGCATCGATCACGCGATCAATTCGGCGGCAAGCTCGGCTGCCAAAGCGTTGCTCGGAACGACGATCGCCCCAGCGTCCTCCAAGGTGCGACGCTGGCGCGCATAGTCCTGCGGATCGGACTGTGTCCCAACGAGTGCGACGATACACGGAAGAATGCGGCCGCTTCGCTCGGCCTCTGCTTGCGCCTCCCGAATAGCCGGTGCCAACTCGGCAGCGGGGTCGCTCGCTGCACCATAGCCGAGGACCAGATCGAGCACGATACCGGCAACCGTGGGGTCGGCCGCCTCCTGGCGGAAGCGCTCGAGGCGGACTGTCTGGTCGATCATAGGGTGCGGGCGGCCTACTGTGAACTCGTCGGAACCCAGGTCGACGAACGTGTGCTCCTGGCTGCAGCGCGGATCGGTTAGGCGGAGTTCCGGCTGCAACGGGATATTGGAGCGAATCGGGCCGATCCGGGGTTCGAGCATGACCATCGCTTCGTCGCAGAGCGTTCCCCCACTGTACAGCCCACGCAGATAGCGTTGCGTCGGGGCGAGGCGCGAACGCTCGGCGCGAACGCGCGCGAGCGCCTCTTGGCGACCTGGCAGGTCGAGTTCGTCGAGAGACTGGCCGGTTGCAAGATGCACGGCGAGACGTGCTGCTTCCGTGAGGTTCGTGGCCACATGAACGCCCTCCGCGACAGGTGGTGTCCGGCCGATAAACGTCGCGACGACAGGCTTTCCGCACGCAACAGCGAAGGCGAGAACTTTCTCCGCGACCTCGGGAGCTGGTGGTTTGGAGACGAGCACGATCACCTGTGTCGCCGGGTCACGAGCGAGTGCCCCGAGACCGGCCAGCATGGTGCGTCCGCCGACCCGGGCATCGAGGTCTCGTCCACCGGTTCCGATGCCGTGGCTGATGCCGGAGCCGAACCAATCGATCAGACTCGCGACCTGCTGCAACCCGGTTCCCGCTGCGGCAACGATACCGATCGGGCCGCGTCGCACCGCATTCATGAAGCCGAGACCGAGTCCGGCGATGAAGGCCGTCCCACAGTCCGGCCCCATGAGCAGCAAGCCGCGTTCCTGTGCTAAGGCTTTCAGGCGAACCTCTTCCTCGATCGGCACGTTGTCACTGAAGAGAAAGACGTGGCGATCAGCCCGCAGTGCCTCCTCGGCCTCGATCGGGGCATAGGAGCCGGGCACCGAAATCGCGACCACCCTGGCATGGGATACTTGCCGGAGTGCTGTCCGCAGAGTGCGCAGGGAGACCTTCGCTTCGCTCACCTGGCTGGCACGAGCGGACGAGCGGAGCCGGTTCACCGCTTCGTCGATCGCTCGCGCGGCCGCGGCATCGTCACTTGCGCGAACGGCGATCACCAGATCGTTGGGGGATACGGACAGGAGGCGCTCGTCCCACAGGCCTGAATCGCGGAGGAGTTCCAGGTTGGCACTGGTACCCATGAGGAGTGCGGCCAAGTCGACGCCGGGAAGGCGATTGACCACTGATGCGACGGCCATCAGAGCGACCGAGTCGAAGTACGAATTGGGCTCGACCTGAATCCGGACAACCATGTCACCTCCCCTTCCGGTGACGGACAGAAAAAGCGACCCGGCCAACCTGGTCTTCTGCCCAGGCTGGCCGTCCTCCTAAGGTCTGCTTGTCGGTCGACGTCCCCGACTCTCGATCGACGACCGCGCGTCGTTTCGGGCAACGTTGACAACTTCGACCGGCTCTGACTATACTCCCGACGTCGTCGGAAGGCAAGAGGAGCTCGGGGTGGGCTCCTCTCCGCTTTTTCGGCTCGGAACGAGGGGCGCGGTCACGAAGCCATCGGCGAAAGGTCGGTGGCATGGTTTCGTACTTTTTCTTGCTGGCCGGTCGGGGTAACGGAGTACCGGGATGTCCATCCGGCAAGCTCGGCGGTGCAGCGATTCCCCCTGGGTCGGTGGACCAACCGCTGCAGCGGTGCGCTGGCGAGTTAGGCTGGTCGGGGCATCGCGCCTTCGAGCGTGGCGATCAGGCCGAAGGTGACCCCCCAACCCGACGTGGCTCCGACCTGCATGACGCGTGCGATGAGGTGAGGGAGGCACGGGTGGTCGCCTCGGCAGAGCGCCTGTGCGACGAGGAGGAACTCTCGCGCGAACTCGCCGCGAGCGGCCTGCTGCAACCAGGCTGCACTCCGGGCGGTCGTCCGGCTCGCAGCCCGCAGACCGATCTCCTGTCGCAGCGCAGACCAGCGCTGCTCTCCCGTTCGCGCAGCCAGCAGAGTGAGTGCCAAGCAGCATCCCACCAGGAGATCGTCGCCGAGTGGGGTCAGACCTGGTCCCAGCCCAGCCAAGCGATCGACCTGTCGGGCGATGGAGGTGCGGTCAGCAAGGGCGCCGACCAGTTCGACCAGCAGCGCTTTGCTCCGATCGATCGTTGTGGCGAGGACGCGGTCCTGGCGTGGAGGATCGGTCAGTTCGTCGAGAAGGGCACGGAGCCTTCCACGCGACCACTGACACGGCCAGCGCGTCCGGAGAATCGGTTGCCACACGCGGGCCTGCTGGTCGATGGTCAATGGTGGCCCGTCCGGCAGCCGCAGTGCTCCCTGCCCGACGACGACCTGGCTGCCTGCGGGCAGAAGAGACACGAGTGGCGATTCTGTCCGCAGCTGCACGGCATCGGGTGGGAGGAGCGCTCCGGGTGTCACGACAGAGAGCCAGGTGGTGCCGTCGGTCGTGTACGCGGCGCGCGGGTACGCGGCGACAACGGTCAGCGTGCGATCGGGTCCTGTGAGCAGTGGAAGGATCGCGGAAGCCACGCGTTGAACCACGATCGACACGGTGTCTCGCCCTCGCTCGTCCTTGCCAGTGTACGCGATAGGCAAGTGGAACAGCGGCGAAATGACGCGTTGGCGCGGGCCGGTCGATCCGGGCTTGGAGAGTGAAAGGGGTTGGTATGAAGCCGCCGCGCTTTCAATATCACGCGCCGGAAAGTCTCGATGAGGCACTGGCGGTTTTGGCCGAGACCGGTGACGAGGCCAAACCGCTCGCTGGAGGGCAAAGCCTGATCCCGATGTTGAACATGCGTTTGGCGCGCCCCAGTCTACTCATCGATCTGAAGGGTCTCAGCGAACTCACCGGAATCGAACTCCGCGATGGTGTGCTGGTCGTCCGGGCCATGACCAGGCATCGAGCAGTCGAGCGTTCGCCACTGGTCGCTGCACACGTTCCACTCTTGGCCGAAGCTATCCCGTGGGTGGGACATCTGCCGATCCGAACTCGGGGAACGATCGGTGGCAGTGTCGCTCATGCTGACCCGGCCGCGGAAATTCCGGGAGTACTCGTCGCGCTCGACGGAGCGGTGCGCTTGGCCAGCCAGCGTGGTGAGCGGCTTGTTCCCGCCGACGAGTTTTTCGTGGATCTTCTCACCACGGCGGCGGAACCGGACGAATTGGTGACCGAAGTGCATTTCCCGCTGCTCGGACCACGCAGTGGCAGCGCCTGGCTGGAAGTTGCGCGACGACACGGTGACTACGCACTGGTCGGGGCGGGCGCGGTGGTCGTGCTGGCGAAAGATGAGCGAACGATCCAGGATGCACGGTTGAGCTTCATCGGGGTCGCTGGACGGCCCGTGCGAGCACGTCGGGCGGAGGCGATCCTGCGCGGGCAACCGAGCGGTGAGGAAGCGTGGAAGGCGGCGGCTGCAGCGGTACGCGAAGAACTCGACCCGCCCAGTGACGTACATGCGTCAGCCCAGTACCGGCGATCGGTAGCGGGAGTGCTCGCCGAACGGGCGCTCGCCCTCGCTGCAGCACGAGCACAGGGAGGAGTAGCCGCATGACGGCGGTCGGAAGCGAGCGGCGGTGTATCCGCGTGACGGTCAATGGTATTCCCTACGAACGTGAGGTGGAAGCACGGTTGTTGCTTTCTGACTTCTTGCGGCACGAACTCGGTCTGACGGGAACGCACGTCGGCTGCGAGCATGGCGTCTGTGGGGCGTGCACGGTCCTGCTCGATGGTGAGCCAGTGCGGAGCTGCCTCATGCTGGCGGTTCAAGCACACGGTCACGAAATCGAGACAGTCGAGGGACTGGCCCCGAGCGAACGGGAGCTGCATCCATTGCAGCAGGCTTTCTGGGAAAAGCACGGTCTCCAGTGTGGGTACTGTACGCCGGGGATACTGATGGTGCTCAAGGCGTTCCTGGCGGAAAACCCCGATCCGAGCGAGGAGGAGATCCGCGAGGCGATATCCGGGAATCTCTGCCGGTGCACGGGGTACCAGAACATCGTGGAAGCGGCTCGGTACGCCGCACAGTTGATGCGACAGCGCTGATCGCTGGAGGAGAGCGAGGATGCCGACGCGGATTTTCGGGGAGCCGGTCAAGCGAGCCGAAGACCCACGCCTCTTGACGGGCCATGGACGCTACGTCGCTGACATCGATCTTCCGGGGCAACTGCATGTCGCATTCCTGCGTAGTCCGCTGGCACACGCCCGTATTCGAGCGATCGATGTGCGCGCGGCGCAGGAGATGGCAGGGGTGGTTGCCGTCTGGACCTACCAGGACATCGGACCATGCCAACGGCGGATGCCGTTGCTCATTCCCCACCCGGACCTTACCCATCCGGCCACGCGGTACGCGTTGGCCAAGGACGAGGTCAACCATGTCGGTGAGCCGGTGGCCATGGTGATCGCTGAGAGCCGGTACGTCGCAGAGGACGCGGTGGAAGCGATCGCGGTCGAGTGGGACGAGTTGCCACCAGTCGTGGATATCGAGCGTGCCATCCAACCCGGCTCGCCGCTCGTGCACGAAGAGCTCGGGACCAATGTCGCCGCGCATTATGTCGGGATCGTCGGCGACCCGGAGGCGGCATTCGCTCGAGCTGCACACGTCTTCCGCGAGCGGTTGGTGATCGAGCGGAGTGCCGGCATGCCGCTCGAGACGCGTGCCGTGCTGGCGACCTGGGATCCGGTTCACGAGTTGCTCGAGGTCTGGGATACTACGCAGGCGCCGATCGTCATCCGCAACGCACTGGCAGCCTTGTTCGGACTCGCCCCCACACAGGTACGGGTGGTGGCACCGGACGTCGGCGGCGGCTTCGGCTGCAAGATCATGGTGTACCCAGAAGAAGTTCTCGTGCCGTATGCCGCGATGGTGCTCGGACGTCCTGTGAAGTGGACGGAAGATCGGTTGGAGCACTTCGTAGGGACGAATCACGAGCGACTGCAGATCCATGACGCGGAGATCGCCGTGGATGCCGATGGGCGAATCCTGGCTATCCGCGACCGCTTCCTGCACGATGCCGGGGCATATACGCCCTATGGCATCATCGTTCCCATCATCACGGCTTGTCAGTTGCCTGGCCCCTATAAGGTGCCGAACTATCACGTGGAGTTCCGTGCGGTCTACTCCAATACCGTTCCCGTGAGCCCCTATCGCGGAGCTGGGCGACCGCATGCCGCCTTCGTTATGGAGCGACTCCTCGATCGGGTGGCGGACGAGCTCGGACTCGACCGCGCCGAGGTACGGCGGCGCAATTTCATTCAGCCGCACGAGTTTCCCTACGATGTGGGTTTGATCTTCCAGGACGGTGCACCGACGCGCTACGACAGCGGGAACTACCCGGGTATGCTCGAACTGCTGCTCCGTCAGATGGACTACGACCGGCTGGTGCAGGAAGAACTGCCACGCCTCCGTGGCGAGGGGCGGTACGTCGGAGTCGGCATCGCGTGCTATGTCGAGGGTACCGGGATCGGACCCTACGAAGGAGCGACGGTTCGCGTCGAACCGACCGGGCAGGTGTACGTTGCGACGGGGATGCCCCAGCAAGGGCAGGCGCACAAGACGGTACTGGCGCAGATAGTGGCTGAGGAACTGCAGATTCCACTGGATGCCGTGCGGGTGTTCGAGGGCGACACCGCCCACTTCCAATTCGGGTCAGGGACGTATGCCAGCCGCAGCGCGGTGGTCTGCGGGAGTGCGGTTGCGCTCGCGGCGCGGAAGGTGCGGGAGCAGGGGCTGGCTCTTGCGGCGGAGGAACTCGAAGTGGCCGTGGAAGATCTGGTCGTCGAGGGTGGCCGGGTCTTCGTGCGCGGCGCGCCGGAACGCGGTTTTACCTGGGCGCAGCTCGCGCAGCTGGCGAATCCCTTGCGGTACGCCTATGCCGGTGACCTAGTGGTTCGCCCGCGACCATGGACTGGTCCCACCCTGCCGCCTGGTCGTCAGCCGGCCTTGGAAGCGACCGAATATTACTCGCCGCCGCATGCGACCTGGGCGAGTGGAGCGGTGGGGGCGCTGGTCGAGGTCGATATCGCGACTGGGATGGTGACGTTCCACAAATTGTGGGTCGTCCACGATTGCGGGAAGATGATCAATCCACTGGTCGTCGAAGGGCAGGTTCACGGCGGCATCGCGCAAGGAATCGGCGGTGCATTGTACGAGAAGTTGCACTACGACGAAAATGGCCAGCTGCTCAATGCGAGTTTCGCTGACTTTCTGATGCCGACTGCGATGGAGATCCCGCGGATGGAAGTCGCCCATCAGGAGACTCCCTCGCCTTTGAATCCACTGGGTGTCAAAGGGGTCGGCGAGGCCGGAGCGATCCCGTTGCCGGCACTCGTCGCAGCAGCGGTCGAAGATGCTCTCCGGCCGTTCGGGGTACGGATCACGCGCATGCCGCTCGATCCAGATACCATCTGGCGCATGACGCATCCGGAGGAGTCGGCGTGACCGCAGTGAGAGACGACTGAACAAGGCGGAGTGCTCGAAACTGGCGAAAGAGACAGCGCGTACGGAAGCAGTCGGGGCTGGTCGACGAGGAAGGGAAGGGATAGGAGCAATGGGCAAGGTAAAGTTGTACGATCTCTCGCAGCCACTCAATCAGGAGGTGTCATTCTGGCCATTCTATCCTCCTTTTGAGGTCAAGTACATCAAGCGTAAGGCCGAGCATGGGGTCAATGCGCAGTACATCATGACATCCAACCACATGGGAACCCATCTCGATGCCCCGCGTCACTTCATTACTAACGGAAAGACGATCGACCAGATCCCGCTGGAGTGGCTGTACGGTCCGGGCGTGATCGTCGACCTCTCGGACGTGCTGGACGAACTCGACATCTTCACGCCGGAGATGATCGAGCAACGCGTCGAGGTGCAGGAGGGAGACATCCTGTTCATCCACACCGGGTGGCATCGCTATGCCCAGTTCGGCGAAACGCCCGACGAGGAGAAGTACCTGCTCCGGCACCCGGGTCCGCATCCATCGATCGTCGATTGGCTGATCGCCAAGAAGATCAAGATCTGGGGCGTCGATATGGTGTCGACGGACCATCCGATGAATCTCCCGATCGGCCGATTCCTCGGTCGCGGTGGCCTGGAGCAGTGGAAGCGCGTGCGGGCGATCTGCGAGCGGAAGTTCGGCGAGAAACTGAATGAGCTTTTCCCGGAGGAACATTACCAGCTGACGCACAATGCACTGTTCCCACATGATTGCATCCACGTCGAAAATCTTGGAGGCGAGATCGGCCGCCGAGAGTTGCACAATCGTCGCTTGACGCTCGGGGTTTTCCCGTGGCTCTTCAAGGGAGGCGAGGCTGCCTTTTGCCGCGTGGTCGCCTTCGTCGAGGAAGCGTGATCTGGTCTTTGGGGCCAGCGAGAGCAGAGCATGACTGAGGAGTAGGGAGCGAATGGTCGTCGATTTGGCGCGCTGTCGCGTACTCGATCTGTCCCAAGACTGGGATATTCACACACCTGGATTTGCACTCTACGAGGGTCCGACGGTCAAGTGGATCAAGCGGGTTGCGTTCGAGCGAGCCGGAGGGCAGTGGATTTCCTCCACGCTCCACGTGGGGACGCACTTGGATGCACCCTTGCATTTCATCACGGGTGGTCAAGATATCGCATCGATCCCGTTGCACAAGCTGGTCGGTTGGGCTTGCATCGTCGATCTCACCCGCTACGGAATCGGCGATTACGATATCTACGGTCCGGAGCATTTCGAGCAGTGGGAGCAGGATACCGGTATCCGCATCCAGCCGGGGGACATTCTCGTCATCCATACGGGGTACCACCACTACTATCCGAGCGACTGGGCGACGGATCCAGCGCTGCGGCAGCCGGACGAGACGCGCTACTTCATCAAACATCCGGGCCCGACCCGAGCGTTCGCCGAGTGGGTCCTCCAGCGACAGATCTCGTGGCTGGCGGTCGATTGTGCCTCAGCCGATCACCCATTCAACACAGTGATCCGGAAGATTCGCGCCGACCTCGTGCCCGAGTTCGAGACCAAACATGGTCGATCGATCAGCGAACTTTTGCCGGACAGTGATTACCAGGTGATGCACTTTGCCCTCTTCCCGCATGGGGTAATTCATATCGAGAATGCGGGTGGTGAAATCGACAAGGTCCTCGACCGCCGGGTCATGGTGGGCTGTTTCCCCTGGCGGTTCAAGGGCGGAGAAGCAGCCTTCTGTCGTTTCGTGGCTTTCGTGCCGGAGGACGAACTCTGAGCATGCGGGCGATGGTGCTCCAACGACCGGGGCAACCCTTGGTTCTCCAGGAGCTTCCCGTCCCGGAGCCGGGTCCGGGC
This sequence comes from Thermomicrobium sp., assembly GCF_053493975.1. Taxonomy (NCBI): domain Bacteria; kingdom Pseudomonadati; phylum Thermomicrobiota; class Thermomicrobia; order Thermomicrobiales; family Thermomicrobiaceae; genus Thermomicrobium; species Thermomicrobium sp. The sequence continues at coordinate 12,372 of NZ_JBRBZA010000073.1, read as the reverse complement.
CAGGTGTTGCTCCGGATCCGTGCCTGTGGTGTCTGCCGGACTGACCTCCATATCGTCGATGGGGAGTTGCCGGATCCGAAGTTGCCGCTGGTTCTCGGGCATCAAATCGTCGGAGAGGTTGTCCGGGGCGGGCCAGGGGCCAATCGATTCTCACCCGGTCAGCGTGTCGGCGTGCCGTGGCTCGGCTGGACGTGCGGAGAGTGCCGATATTGCCGAAGCGGGCGCGAGAACCTCTGTGATCGTGCCCGCTTCACGGGCTACACGCTGGATGGCGGCTACGCTGAGTACACTGTCGCTGACGAGCGCTATTGCTTTCCGATTCCAGCGGGCTATCCGGATGAGCAGGCAGCACCGCTCCTCTGTGCCGGACTGATCGGCTATCGTGCGCTGCGTTTTGCGGGAGAGGCCCAACGAGTGGGTTTCTATGGCTTCGGTGCTGCGGCGCATATTCTCACGCAAATAGCCGTATGGCAGGGCCGAACCGTTTATGCCTTCACCCGGCCTGGTGATCTGGAGAGTCAGGTCTTTGCCCGAGAGCTCGGAGCTGCCTGGGCTGGAGGCTCGGACGCATCGCCGCCCGAACAACTGGAGGCAGCGCTCATCTTCGCGCCGGTCGGGGCGCTCGTTCTGCACGCGCTCCGCGCGGTCGAGAAAGGCGGCATCGTCATTTGCGCTGGCATCCACATGAGTGACATCCCATCGTTTCCATATGCCTGGTTGTGGGAGGAACGGGTGATTCGTTCCGTTGCCAACTTGACCCGGCAGGACGGAGAGGAGTTCTTGTCGCTCGCTCCACGTGTGCCGGTGCGGACAGAGGTCCAGCTGTACCGGTTGGAAGAGGCGAACCGGGCGCTGGACGATCTGCGGCACGGGCGCTTCCGCGGTGCAGCTGTCCTGCTCATCGACTGATCGTGGCTCGAGTCGGACGGGTCTCTCCGCGATGAGCTGAACAGGGGTTCCCAGAACGGCATGAGAAGGCGTGAGGATGCTTGGCGGTCGGGTGCTGGGCGTGAGCGATGCACCGATTCCTGCCCCAGCGAGGTCGTGCCACAGGGGGGCGTCTGTCGTGGCCGTGATGGCTGGAGAGCGTACGGGCTTGCCAGTCGATCGGTCGTCTCTGAGCGCTCAGACTGGAGGGGGATCGAAGGTTCACGAGCTCTGCCCTGGCAGCGATCCTGCGGGTGGACGCCGGGCGAGGTAGAGCCGGGGAAAGAAGGGCGACTCGTGTCAGTGCGACGGTCGGTCAGCCGAGTCGGCCACCGCTCTCTGGGCGTGGTTGCGAATGACACGGGCGATCGATCTCGCAGGCTCCTACTCGTCCTGTCGACGACTCGCGAGTCCTGGCGACGTGGTTCGGAGCGGGAGAGCCGGAGACTCGTTGCTGTTCCCTCGTAGGATGTCGGCGGTCTTTCGGGGCTTTTTCCGATTTCTGGGAAGGGGTAAGTCGGTGTGGTGTGTAAGGGCGTCCCGAATCTTACGGGGAATCGGCACTGCCCGCCGTGTGACCAGGTCGATGAATGCACAGAGCACGGATCCAGTGACCGCGGGCTTGTCGTCACCATGGCGCTGCAGGGAAAACGCGAGGTGAAGACTCGAGTACTGGACACCCTGAACTGAGAGCGTGCAGGTGCCGGTGTCGTGCAGTAGGAGCGGGCGGTGATAGTGCACCTCGATGCGGATACGCGGCTTACCGTAGCCGAGAGCGAGCAAGTCGGCGTCTGCCAAGCCGAGCGTTCGGAAGAGCGCTGACTCCGCTTGGGTGACGTAGCGGAAAATCGCCGGGTAGTATACGTAGCCGAGGGGATCGACATCGGCCCAGAGGATTTCGAATGGAATCGTTATCGACCGCATCACTGACCCTCCCTTGTCAATGCTACGGGGCAATGTCGGGTGCGGCAGTAGCGCCATGCACGAGGTGGATCAGTATTCGTTTGTGCGCCTCCCCAGTGATCGGCCAAGGTGGAACTCGATCGTCCACATTGGTGTGTCCTCTCGCTAAGGCAGAGCGTCGTTGCTGCGTGGCAACGGCGTGGTCCTGTCCCTGCCGCGAACAGCGTAGCAGCGAACGTGGTTCGGAATGTGACGGTGGCGTCACGCATGACACGGATGAGGAGCAGATCACGTATGTCGCGGCGGATTGGCTATGGGAGCAGATGTCCCGAGAAGAACGGTGATGCACACGATGCAGACGCTCGTCGGGCCGCGTGACGAGCGTGGTTGACCCCGCGCAGGATCAGTGGGGAGCGCGTGGTTGTCTCTTGGCTACGGAGGCGCGGAAGCAGTCGTTTGTGTGTTGATCGGCAGATTCGAAGCCCGTGTGGAGAACGAGATCTGCCAGCCCGAGACTGTGGAGCGGAAAGCGAGATCGCCATTGCACGACGGGAAGCAGTGAGATATACTGACCTGTGTCGAGCCTGGGCCCACGTAGCTCAGGAGGCAGAGCACAATCTTGGTAAGATTGAGGTCCCGGGTTCGAGTCCCGGCGTGGGCTCCAGAGGCCGGTGTAGCTCAGCGGTAGAGCAGCTGTTTCGTAAACAGCAGGTCGTCGGTTCGAATCCGACCACCGGCTCCCTCAAAAAGCGCATCACGATGCGGAATCGAGCGGGCCGTCGGTGTGCTGCGACTGGCCGCGCGGTGCGTCTACGGGGATCTTTACGGGAATCAGCACGCAGACAACGAGCGCTCTAGAGCGCGGAGCTAGCGCTGTACCGAGCGCGGGCCGTGTCCCTCGTCGGGTGACGCCGGGTCAACCGTGCCGAAGTCGGTTCAGTCGGTCGAGCGCCGTTTTGGCGAGTGCACCGGTGACGTGTCCGTAGTGGTCGGCAGTCACGCTGATTTGCGAGTAGACCAGAATCGTCGAGACGGTCTTCAGGTCGATGCCGGCATGCAGAAGCAAGGCCACTGCAGGATACCGTAAGTTGTGAAAGCGGATCGACGGGGCGCAAGCGTCGCGGCAGAGCTGGTGGAAGATGCGGGTGACGTTCCGTGCGCGCAGCGGCGTCCTGACGTGCGTGCTGAAGACAAGGCTCCAACAGCTCCCAGGTCACTCGCCCCGGGCCTGCTCGCGCCACGCCCGCTGTTGCTTAAGTTGATGCACCAGCGCCTCGCGGGCGAGCGGCGGCAAGGGGAGCATGCGGTGGGATTTGTTTTGATCGCGGTGGTATCCGCTCCCACTGCCCCTTGACTTGCTGGATCTGCCAGCTGATCACTACCAGCCCTTCGTCGAGGTGAGCGTCTTTCCACCTGAGCCCTCATATGTTCCCCTGGCGAAGCCCAGGAATGAGCGTGAGCGCAAAGAGTAAAAGTGCGCGAACCTAGTGTTCACTCGTGGAAACGGGGCTGCTGTGCCTCCTTGAAGGACCACGGGCGGGTGCTCGGTGACGGCACGCTCACTGGCCGGGCTTGGGCTGCGGCGTTGCACGCCACGAACCCCTCGCGTACGGTGTCTGGTAAGGAAAAAAGAAAGGGGTGGTTCCCTCTGGTCGTGTACGTACTTTCACGGAGGAACGATGTCGGAGGTGCGACTCTTCTTGGGGTCCTAGGAGAAGCTGCTGACCTGTGCGCGAAGATCTTTGCGACCACGGCGATGTCGGGATCAGGCAAGAGCCAGCGAGGGCGGATTCCTGCGCAATGGCTCGCCTCCCGGGAAGAGCTGAGTGAGGCACGCAGCGCCCAGTGTGGCGGCTCGTGTCATGCGCAGGCTTGTCAAGCCTCGCCCGAGCGAGCGTTCGTCGATAGCGCTCGCTGCAGAGAGTCGAAGACGAGAAGGCCGACCGTTTCTCGCGCTGAGCGATCGTCCCGCTGAGTAATTCCGGGACTGAGAGGTCGATCCGCCCCTGATGTTGATGGCGGAAGCATGTTGCTATCTTCGGATAGCGAGCGCGATGTTGGGCACGGGTGTGCGACGTGGGACGGCGATTCTTCGGTTCTCTTCGGCGTGCGCTCATTCTGGTTACCTGTCTCGTCGCGGTCGTGCTCGTACCGCTCTCCCCGTATCGAGTGCTGTTGCGGGGCGAGTCTTCCGCACGAGCACAGGGTGCTCGGCTCGTCGCCACAGCACCTTCATGGTGAGACGAGCGTGCCGCGCTGGGCAGGGCCGGCCGAAGATGCGCAGCTGAAAGCAGACTCTGACCTTCGAGTCATCACCGGCTTGCCGCTGGTCGCCGAGTTCCCTGAACCGCTCACCGCGCGACAGCGAGGTCGAGCACCCTGGGACGCAACGATAGATCATCCGGTCGGCGTGCAGCTGGATCCCGAGTCACCCCCGCCGCGCTCGTCTTTCGATTCCGTGTGACACGGGCCGTGGAGTTCGGTATTCGGCATGTGTGTGCCGCAAGGGGGTATTGCACTGCGTCGTTTGGTGCGGTTCGGCTGCTTGCTGGCGGCTATCCTCCTGGTCGCGTGTAGTGGTGGAGGAGGGACAGGGCAGAAAAGCACACCACCGCCGGTGAATGCAGAACTCGCTGTATGAGGGAAAGAACTCTTCAATAAATATGCGTGCAGCACTTGTCATAGCACGACGGGGCAAGCGGGGATCGGCCCGGCGCTGAACGGTATTTACGGCAAGAAGGTGCAGCTCGAGGATGGCTCGAGCGTCGTCGTTGATGACGCCTATCTGCGCGAATCGATACTGCGGCCGGATGCCAAAATCGTCAGGGGCTATCCGAAGGGCTCGATGGCGAATGTGATTCAGCCCTTCATGCCCGAACTCCAAAAGCCTGAGATTCTGGGTGCCCTCGTGGAGTACATCAAGAGCGTGCCGTGATCGTTCAGCACATTCGTAGATCGGTGCGGCGCCGGACGCTCTACCTCCTCCGCATACTTCCGCCCTCCCACAGCACGGGTGGCCAGCTCTTTCCGGCTGGCCACCCCACGAGTCCCGATACCAGGCGGGTCTCTCTCTGCGACCTCACTGGGTGTACCCCAGGGGGACGTGGGCGTGCTGATCCACTGTGCAGCCGTGCATGATCGAAGACGAAGTCGCGGCGAGAGGGTGTCGACCTTTCGGGGAGATGACAGCACGGGATCAGCGGTTGGTACGGGACATGTGCTCGAGTTCTGGATGGTTTTACCGTCCAGTCGACCGTTGACCGATGGTTCCCGACATGCCTCTTCGTGCGATGCATCAGCTGGGCCGCGACTTCGCGGAGCTGGGGGCGTTCGCCCCTCGCGATGAACCCGTGAGAAAGCTTGCGAGAGTAAAGGCTCTGCCCGTCGTGCTTCGTGTTCGGAATACTGAAGCGAGTTGGTCGGAGCTGGTGGTGCTCGACTATCCTGGGAAGAGGGAAAATGTGGGTCTCGAACGGTAGCGACTGTACCGAGGAGCAGTGCCTTGGTTGCGCCCGACTGGGACATTCCGCTTCTGGTGCTCCGCGAAGCGGTCTGCGCGTGGTTGCGCGAGGATTTGGGACATGGGGACCGCACCACTCTTGCGGTCGTGCCTCCGGGGGCGACCGGTACTGCGGAAATCGTGATGCGGCAACCAGGTGTCCTCTGCGGCATGCCCGTGATCGAAGCGGTCTTCGCCGAACTCGACACGCGCCTGAGGGTCACGACGATACGTCGGGATGGAGAGATGGTTCCGGAGGGCACCGTCGTCGGTCAAGTTATCGGACCGCTGCGCGGCATACTCGCTGGCGAACGACTGGCACTCAACCTCGTGCAGCGCCTTTCCGGTATCGCGACAGTGACTCGCCGCTTCGTCGATGCAGTGGCTGGGACGGGCGTGATGATCCTGGATACCCGCAAAACGACACCTGGGCTGCGGTTGCTCGAGAAGTACGCCGTACGCGTCGGTGGTGGTCGGAACCACCGGTTCGGTCTGTTCGATGGGGTTCTCATCAAGGACAACCACGTCCGGGTGGCAGGAAGTGTACGCGAAGCTGTGCGGCGGGTACGCAACGCGATTCCCCATACCATGATGGTCGAAGTCGAAGTGACGACGCTAGAGGAATTGGAAGAGGCGGTGGCCGCTGGTGCGGATTGGATTCTGCTCGACAACATGGATCTCGAGACGATGCGTGAGGCCGTGCGTCGCGTAGCTGGACGCGCCAAGGTGGAGGCATCCGGTGGTGTGACGCTCGAGCGCGTCCGGGCGGTCGCTGAGACAGGAGTGGATGCGATTTCGGTCGGCGCGCTGACGCACTCAGCACCTGCACTCGACATCTCCCTGGAGGTCGTGGCTATCGACGAACGCTGAAGGAGGGTAGTCGATCTGATGGAACAGCAGGAACTCGTTCGAGAGATTCTTCGGCTCAAGGAAGAGCGTTGTGCAGTCATCCTGGCACATAGCTACCAGCGGCCGGAGGTGCAGGATATCGCTGACTTCGTCGGTGATTCGCTCGGGTTGTCGCGCGAAGCGACGCGGACGGATGCCGAAGTCATCGTTTTCTGTGGCGTGCATTTCATGGCCGAGACCGCGGCGATTTTGAATCCCGAGAAAACAGTTCTCCTGCCTGATCTCGAGGCAGGCTGCTCGCTCGCCGAGACGATCAGCCCGGAGGACGTGCGGGCCTGGCGCGAGCAACACCCTGACGGAATCGTCGTGGCCTACGTAAATACCAGTGCAGCAGTGAAGGCCTTGGCCGATATCTGTTGCACGAGCGCAAACGCGGTGGAGGTGGTCGCGAGCCTGCCAGAAGATCGACCGATCTTCTTCGTCCCCGACATGTTCCTCGGTGCACATGTCGAGCGCGTGACGGGCCGCAAGTTGGATATCTGGCTCGGCGAGTGTCATGTCCATGCGGGGATTCGGAGTGAGGATCTTGCTGCGCAGCTCGCTGCGCATCCGGACGCGGAATTCCTCATCCACCCGGAGTGTGGTTGCAGCTCGACGTGTATCTTCCTTCGCCCGGATGCGAAGTTGCTCTCGACCGAAGGGATGGTCCGCTACGCTGCTCAGTCGGCAGCACGAGAATTCGTTGTGGCAACGGAAGTCGGTATCCTGCACCGGTTGCACAAGAAAGCCCCGGGAAAGCGCTTCATCCCGGTCCGCGAGGACGCGATCTGTCAATACATGAAGCGAGTGACGCTCGAAAAGGTGTACGAGTCGCTGCGCGATCTCAAGCATGTGATTACGGTTCCCGAGGAGATCGCGGTGCCGGCACGGCGTGCCTTAGAGGCGATGCTCGCTCTCGGGTGAAGCCGACGGATGCACGCGGCAGCGCCGGCGGAGCGATTGCGCCGTCGAGGGGATGCCCAATATCACCCGCCGGTCGGATGCGATCGGCGGTCGTTCGCGCGTCGTGAGCGTGCGGCTGCTCGGTCGGAACGGGCGAATTGCGCTCGTCGGGTGTACTGCTGTGTCGCTGGACCAATCGGTGAGCATCGGGCCGCGAGGATACGATGTCTCGTCTATGCGGACAGGCGCAGCGTGAGTGCCGCCCGGTTACTCGCGCGCTGCCTCCACGAACCGGTTCGTGAAGGCGAGCCGGGCATCCACGTCGCCGTGTAAGAGTCCACGAGAGCGCATCCAGGCGGCGTAGTCGGTCCAGCGGTTTTCCTCTTGCCAGCCGAAGATCGGTACTCCTTCCGTCCACAGCGGGGCTAGGAGGCGGATGCCACGTTCTTCGAGCGCCTGATTCGTTTCCGGATACGTGCGAACGAGAAGCTGGACTGCTCCGTCGAGATCAGCCGCGGCTTCACGATACCCTCGGATCATCGCGCGCACGAAGCGCTGGATGCGATCAGGTTGCTCGCGGACCTGTCGCTCGCTCGTCACCATGACGAGTTCGTAAAAATCGGGTACGCCCCACTGTTCGACGCGCAAAATGACGGGTCGTTCGCCTTGTTGCTCGATGAGAATCGACTCGTGAACCCAATATGCTCCGATCACAGCGTCGACCTGGCCACTCAGCAAGGCTCGCACGAGCTCGTAACCGACGTTCACCAGTGTCACGTCGTCGAGGCGTGCACCGTCGGTTTCCAACATGGTGGCCAGCAGGGCTTCGTCGCTGGGGAGACCAGGGTAACCGACCCGCTTACCGACGAGGTCGCGTGGTCGCGTGATACCGCTTCGCTCCAGCGCCATGACGGAATTCAACGGATGCTGGACGAGCGCTGCGATCGAGACGATCGGGATGCCTTCCGCGCGGGCGAGGAGGACGTCGGTCTGGTAGCTGATGCCGAACGTATTGCGTCCAGTGGCCACGAGTTTGAGCACGTCTTCCGGGTTGGCTGGCACGTCGAGGGTGACCTTGAGTCCCAGCTCGCGGAAGAAACCTCGCTCCTGCGCCATGAGCAGTCCGGTGTGATTGGACCAGGGGTACCAGTCCAAGGCGACGCTGACTCCTTCGAGTGAGCCGGATGCAGGCGTGGGGCCGAGCGGGGCTGGAGTCGATGCAGGGGGCGTCTCGGTCGGTGGCGACGCTGCTCCGCCACGACAGGCGGTGGCGAGAGCGATGGCACCGAGGGCGAGGAAACGTCGGCGGGTGTAGCGATCGGCCAAGATCATCGATGACCTCCTCTCAGGATTCCGTTCGCGGTCGGGTGCGCCAGGGAAGGGTCAGACGCTCGAGCCAGGTCACGCTGGCGAACAGTGCGATGCTGACGAGTGCACTCACGAGAACAGCAGCGAAGACGCGATCAGTGTGGAATTGCGAGGCTGCCCGGATCATGAGATAGCCGAGCCCAGCGGAAGCTCCTATCCATTCCCCGATGAGGGCACCGATCACGCTTACAGCAGCAGCGACGCGGAGTCCGGAGAAGAATGCTGGGAGAGCCGCCGGGAACCTCACCAGACGGAGAGTCTGCCATTTCGAGGCACCCAAACTGCGGACCATGTCGATCAGTTCGTGATCGACCCCGCGGAGGCCGTCGACCAGGTTGACGGCGATCGGGAAGAAGCAGATCAGTACGACGACGATTACCTTAGGTGTCAAGCCGTAGCCGAACCAAATCAGGAGGAGCGGGGCCAGCGCAACGATCGGGATCGCTTGGGAGGCGACCACGAGCGGATACACCGACCGTTCGATCACCCGCGAGGCGACGATACCGGTCGCCAGGACGATCGCCAGGACGATGGAAACGATGAGTCCTAACCCGATTTCCTGCATGGTGACACTGAGATGAAAGAGGAGAAGACGGTGATCGCGGAGCAGCGCGGCGAGGATCGCGCTCGGTGGAGGCAGAACCCAATCTGGGACCGCGAATGCGCTGCAGGACAGTTCCCAGGCGGAGAGAGCTGTCATCAGGAGAAGGCCCGGTAACACTCGGTCACGCATCATCGGTCACAACTCCCAGGGTTGGCTGGCGACGCAGCGTGGCGAGTAAGCGCGCTTTGAGGGAGACGAATGCGTGGTCGGTCACGACCGCGTACGTTCGGGGGCGCGGCAAATCGACACGAATGTCGGCCACGACCGTTCCCGGACGCTGGCTGAGAACGACGACGCGATCGCTGAGCAAGAGCGCTTCCTCAACGTCATGCGTGACGAGGATGACGGTGCGGTCGAGTTCCTCCCACAGCATGAGTAGCCACTCCTGCATGCTCGAGCGTGTCAAAGCATCGAGTGCACCGAATGGCTCGTCGAGCAGCATGAGCGGGCATTCGGTGAGCAGCGTACGCAAAAATGCCGCGCGCTGGCGCATCCCGCCCGAGAGCTGGGCTGGATAACTGGAAGCGAACTCGGCTAAGCCGAAACGAGTGAGCCACGGCATAGCTCGCTCGATGGCCTGGCGACGAGGAACGCGCTTCACCTCGAGGGGAAGGATCGCGTTCTCGAGTACCGTCCGCCAGGGGAGAAGCAAGTCGCGCTGATGCATGTAGGCGACCCTGCCGAGCCGATACGGGGCAGGAGCTCCGTCGAGCCAGATCTCACCGCTGGTCGGTTGCTCGAGACCGGCGATCATGTCGAGAAGCGTGCTCTTCCCGCATCCGGATGGCCCGATGATGCTGACGAACTCACCGTCGGCGACGCGCAGGTCGAGTGGGCCGAGAGCATGAACCTCCAGCTGGTCACGCTGGAAGATCTTGGTGACGCCGCGGAGTTCCAGGCGCCAGCCAGCATCGACGTGGCTCACTACAGACCTCCGCAGAAGGGCGTCCGGTGGAGCAGCAATGGCCTTCGCTCGTCGAGCGACTGGCACGTGGGCCTGCTGTAGTTCCGCGAAGAGCTGGCGAGCACCGTGTTGGATCGGGAGCGAGAGGAGGACGAGGATCGTCCGATGAGCGTCACGGCTTTCCCTCCGCTGGCATTACCCAGTTCAGGTTCCGCGGTCGGTGGCAGCGGACTCGCCACCCTCTCAGCCCGGTTACCCCCGAGCTCCCGCAGCCGCCTCGTTGTCGAAGGAATACCGTAACAAAGTGGACGATGTTCGGCAAGCGAGCCGTCTGCTGGATCCTCGCTTCATGGACGGTTGGCCCTAAGGTACCTCGCACGCTACCAGTTTGCGTGTGCGTGCTGATTCTCCGCGCGAGCAGAGCAGAGGCGCAGTCCGTCTCGCACGGGCAGGCCGGCTACAGGTGGAGTGCGTTCGCACTCGCCGACGGAAATGAAGTCGTCCGTCACAACGGGAACACCTCTGTTCCCGTCGTGCTGCGAACCTTCGTTGTGAAGGGTGGCGAAAACGGAGCAGGAAGGGGGGTCTCCGATGCGTGGTCGGTGGTTGTCTGCTTTCTGCACGCTCGTGATACTCGTCGCGGTCGCACCGCTGGCCAGTTTACGGGCTGAGGAGTTCGCGCACGACGAATTCAGTCGCACATGGGCAAGGACTGACTCGCCGGTGCGGAACGGTCGGGCAGCGCGGACTTGGATGTGGGGTCCTGGACCGATTACACCGGCACTGTGGGAGCGCTATCACGAGGCTGAGGGCGGAGCTCGATCCGTGCAGTATTTCGACAAGACGCGCATGGAGCTGAATGAACGAGAGCCGTACGACTCGCCCTGGCGTGTGACCAACGGTCTCCTGGCGAAGGAACTCGTGACTGGTCTGCGACAATACGGAGACAACAGCTTCGTCGAATACGGTCCTGCTGAAATCAACGTGGCCGGCGATCCTGACGATCCATCTGGTCCGACCTATGCGACATTCCGAAAATTGCTCGACGCCCCACCGTTACCCCTCGGCCAACTGGTCACGGCGACCCTCGACCGATCCGGTAACGTGGGCGACGATCCGTCACTCAGTCGCTACGGCGTCACTGCAGCGATCTTCGTTCCCGAAACGAAGCACACGGTTGCCTCGCCTTTCTGGGCATTCATGAACAGCCGCGGACCGATCGACGAATATGGGTTCATTCGCGAGGGTCCACTCTTCCCTAACCCGTTCTATGCCACGGGCTTTCCGATCACCGAGGCGTACTGGACGACCGTCCGTGTCGGTGGCGTAGCCAAGCGCGTGTTGGTTCAAGTGTTCGAGCGACGGGTCCTGACGTTTACGCCAGACAATCCTCCCGGATGGCAAGTGGAGGCAGGGAATGTCGGCCAGCACTATTTCCGGTGGCGCTACGAACTGGCTCCGGACCGTGGCAGCCGCAACAATCCGATCCCGCGAGGGGAATCGGCGTTCCTGTATGGCAACTGGGAGGTTCGAGTGGTCGCGGTGATCCCGAATGCGACGGACATCGTGCTGCGCGAGAATATGTTCAACGATCCGCCGAAACCGGGGTATCAGTATTTCATCGCGACCGTGGAAGCGACGTATCGGGGTCAAGGGTCAGCGTCTTTCTATGGAAGTTACCGATTGCGAGCACTCGGACCCTCGAACGTGTCCTACCGAACCTTCGAGGATAGTTGCGGGGTGATTCCGGATCGGATCAGCGATCGGGACGTGTTCAGTGGCGGGACGATCCGCGGCAACGTTTGCTGGCAAGTTCTCGCGAGCGATGCTGACAATTTGCTCATGTATGACGATCCCTTTCTGGCAGTTCGCTACGTGACGACCTTCTTCCGCTTGACACCCTGAGCAATGGACAACGTCGCCGAAACGACCCGCTCGAATTGCTCGATCGACGGAGGCACGTGGCTCGTGGAGTGTCATACTACATCCTATTGCGCGAGGAGAGGAGCCCCGTACCACGCGACGATTCTCATGCCGGACAGATCTCCTGGCACAGGGTGCGACATCGGAAGCGTCCTGTCTGGAGTGCGGCGAGCTGATCAGGTACCGACGTGCGGCGTTTTGTCCGTATTGTCGCGGGCGACCCGAGCTGTCTGTTGTGGGGAAAGGCACGTCTCGGATGCCAGTACTAGTCGCGCATAGCGACCGGTTGACGGCAATGCGGCCGAGTATGATCCGGCGCGGCGTCTTCTCTGGTTGGTCGCTGCGTTGACGGTCGAGACATTTGAACTGTACTGGTGCTGCCGGATCGGCAAGAGCTAGGTCGAGAAAAGACGGGAGCTCGCTGATCCCGAGAAGGATACTTCGGGCGTGCAT